>NZ_JBFUFC010000161.1:0-8882 GCF_056403635.1 Microbacterium sp. P2_F9
GCGCAGGAGTCGCTGCGACAGGCCGCGGTCGCCGAGGCGATGCGTCGGCGCGCCGAAGAGCTGCGCCCGCCGTCGATCACGCCGGGGCGCGTCGCGACGGCCCGTGGAGGCCTGTCCGACGATGCCGAGATCGAGGCGCACGTCCGCGAGCTGCTCGCGCGCCGCGCCGTCGGTCAGTGATCGGTCACGCGGCGTAGAGCACGCGTCCGCCTCCCAGCAGCAATTGCCGCGGTGGCGTCCGCACGAGGGCGTCCATCGGGTTCTCCGCGTCGAGCAGCACGATGTCGGCGCGCGAGCCCTCCACCAGGTCGTGCACGGCGAGCCCGGCGAATCGGCCGCCGTCGCGCGTGGCGATCTCGACGACCCGGCGCAGGTCCTCGTCGCGGACCAGGCTCGATGCGCGCGCGTACTGCCACGCGATGCCGAGCAGATCGCCGGTGCCGTAGGGGCTCCAGAGGTCCCGGATGCCGTCGGTGCCGAGGGCGAAGCGCACCCCGGCGGCATCGAATTCGTGCAGCGAGAGCYGCGGCAGTCGCAGCGGTGCGACCGTCGTCATGGTGATGTCGAGTGCCGCCATCGCCTGCAGGAGGTCATGGCGGCGGCGCGCATCGACCTGGGCGATCGCGAAGCCGTGCGCGATGTTGACCTTGCCGTGAAGGCCCAGTCGCTGGGTCCGCTCGATGATGAGCTCGAACTGGAAGGCGCCGAGCTCGGCCGGGTCGTGCAGGTGGATGTCGATGCCGGTGCCGAACTCCGCGGCGAGACCGAAGACAGCGTCGAGCTGACCCACCGGGTCGCGGTCGATGCTCGCCGGGTCGATCCCGCCGAGGTGGTCGACGCCTCGGCGGGCGGCCTCGCGCATCATGTCGAGCACGCCAGGGCGCCGGAGGACGCCATCCTGGGGGAAGGCGATGATCTCGACAGTGAGGGCACCGTCGTAGGACGCTGCGGCCTCGCGCACGGCGTCGATGGCACGCAGCCCGGCATCGGGATCGACATCCACGTGCGTACGGATGGTCGTGGTGCCGTGGCGGACGAACTCCGCCAGCACGCGCTTCGTGATCTCGGCGCTCGGGTAGCCGAACTCGCCTCGGCGTGCGCGATCGTGCCGGATCCTGCCCTCCGTGCCGCCCTCTCCGCCGTAGGACTGCCAGGGGAAGCCGAACCATGTCATGTCGATGTGGGCGTGGGCGTTCACGAAGCCGGGCAGCGCGAGCAGACCCCGCCCGTCGATCTCACCCGGCTCGAGCGGACGCTCTGAGACGGGCTCGATGGCGCTGATCTCGCCCGCTGCGGAGATGCGGATGTCGCGCGCAGCGTCGCCCCACGGGCGGATGTTGCGGAGGGCGGACGAGGGCGGTGGGGGAGTGGTCACCCTTCGATCCTGGCCGCTCCCGGGCGGGTTCGCACCGCCCTCGCACGATTCGGAGGGGCCCTGGCTGCGTGATAACCTATCGGAGGTTCATGGGCCTGTGGCGCAGCTGGTAGCGCACCTCGTTCGCATCGAGGGGGTCAGGGGTTCGAGTCCCCTCAGGTCCACCAAATCCGAGAAGAGCACCCTCCGGGGTGCTTTTCTCGTTTGCGGGCCGTGCGATTCGAAGTCACCCGATTCGGACGGCGCTCCGGCCGTGCGACCCCGTACGGCGATAGGCTCCGGGCCATGAAGAACTGGCTCGTGATCGTCATCCTCGCCGTCTCGCAGTTCGTGATGGTGCTCGACAGCACCGTGATGAACGTCTCCATCTCGCAGGTGGCGTCGGACCTCGGCACCACGATCACGGGCATGCAGGCCGCGATCACGTTCTACACGCTGACCATGGCGGCGTTCATGCTRACCGGCGGCAAACTCGGCGACAAGCTCGGCCGCGGCCGGGCGTTCAAGATCGGCGCCGTCATCTACGGGATCGGCTCGCTCATCACGGGCCTCAGTCAGAACCTCGGGATGCTCCTGTTCGGCTGGTCGCTCGTCGAGGGTCTCGGCGCGGTCCTCGTCATCCCCGCGATCGCCGCGCTCGCCGCTATCAACTACACCGGCAAGGCGCGGGTCGCGGCCTTCTCCATCCTCGGTGCGGCGACCGGACTCGCGGCGGCGGCCGGTCCGCTCATCGGCGGGCTCGCCACGACCTACGCGTCCTGGCGCTTCGTCTTCTTCGGCGAGACCGTGATCATGATCTTCGTGCTCATCTTCGCGGGCCGGATCAAGGACGTTCCGGCGACGCCGTCGCTCAAGATCGACATCCCGAGCGTGATCCTCTCGGCGGGCGGCATGGCGCTGCTCGTCTTCGGCGTGCTGCAGTCCAAGACGTGGGGCTGGTTCACGCCGCTCATCTCGCCCGAGATCAACGGAGTCGAGATCGCCCCGCTCGGGGTCTCGCTCGTGACGTACCTGATCCTCCTCGGCATCGTCGTGCTGTGGCTGTTCCTCCGGCGTCAGCGCAAGCTCGAGGATGCCGGCCGCAACCCGCTGCTGAAGGTGAGCCTGCTGTCGATCCCCGCGCTGCGGAGCGGCCTGGCCGGGTTCCTCGTGCAGTACTTCGCGATCGCCGCGCTCTTCTTCGTGATCCCCGTCTACCTGCAGACGATGCTCGGCAACAACGCGCTCGAGACGGGCCTGAAGATCCTCCCGCTGTCGGCCGGCCTCGTGCTGTGCTCGATCGTCGGCTCGTGGCTCACGCAGCGCCGCTCCGCGAAGTACATCGCCCGGGCAGGTCAAGCCACGATGGCCGTGGGCCTGTTGATCGTGCTGGTCTCGATCCAGCCGGAGCTCTGGGACTGGGCGTTCGCGATCGGCATGTTCGTGATCGGCGCCGGCTTCGGCCTGCTCGCCTCGCAGCTCGGCAACGTCAACATGTCGGCCGTCTCGAAAGAGGACACGTCCGAGGTCGGCKGCCTGCAGGGCACGTTCCAGAACCTCGGTTCGTCGTTCGGCACCGCGATCGTCGGCTCGGTGTTCATCCTCCTGCTCGGGTCGGGGTTCTCGGCGGCGGTGCAGTTGAACGACAAGGTGACACCGGAGGTGCAGAGCCAGGTGACTCAGGTGCTCGCCGAACAGGGTGTGCCGATCATCTCCCAGGGCGAGGCCGAGCAGATCGTCCTCGACGCAGGTGCCGACCCCGCGGTAGCGACGGCGGTCGCCCAGGACTACGCGGACTCGCAGGTAGAGGCGCTCAAGCAGGCGCTGTTCATCGTCTTCGCACTGCTCGCGGTTTCGCTCATGCTCGCCCGCAACCTCCCGGCCGAGGTGGTCGCCAAGCCCGAAGAAGAAGAGGACGAAGCGCCGGTCGCCGAGACCGCCTGACCTCCACTCGCCGCAGACGCGCGAAAAGCGGATGCCTCGACCCGGCCGGGTCGAGGCATCCGCTGTCCGTCTGCTAGACCTTCGCGAGCTCGCGCGCCCGGAGGTCCTTGCGGAGGATCTTTCCCGAGGTGGACTTCGGGATGGCGTCGATGAACTCGACCCGGCGCACCTTCTTGTGCGGCGCGACCTGTGCGGCCAGGAACTCCATCACCTCGGTCTCGGTGAGCCCGGAGTCAGGCGCGGCGACGATGAACGCCTTGGGGATCTCCTGCTTGTCGTCGTCGAGCACGCCGATCACGGCGACGTCCATCACCTGGGGGTGACCGAGCAGCAGAGCCTCGAGCTCGGCGGGCGCGATCTGGTAGCCCTTGTACTTGATGAGCTCCTTCGCGCGGTCGACGATCGAGAAGTAGCCGCCCTCGTGGTAGACCGCGATGTCGCCGGTGTGCAGGAACCCGTCGGAGTCGAGGGTCTCGGCCGTCGCCTCCGGGTTGTTGAGGTAGCCGAGCATCACGTTCGGGCCCTTGATCCACAGCTCGCCGGGCAGCGTCTGACCGTCAGCGCCGAACTCGGTGATCTCCTCGCCGGTGGCCGTGTCGATGAGCTTGCACACCTCGTTCGGCAGCGTCTCGCCGACCGAGCTGACCGGCACATCGTGGCGCCGGTAGTTCATCGCGTGCGAGACCGGGCTGAGCTCGCTCATGCCGTAGCCCTGCAGCATCCGGGCGTTGATGCGCCGACCGGCGATCTCGGCGGTCTCGCCGTCGAGGGGAGCAGCGCCCGAGAACACGGTGTGCACGCTCGAGATGTCGAACTGGTCGACGATCGGGTGCTTCGCGAGCGCCACCGCGATCGGCGGGGCGATGTAGAGATAGGTGCACTGGAACTTCTGGATGTTCGTGAGGAACTCCACCAGATCGAACTTCGGCATCGTCACCAGGCTCGCGCGCTTGCGCAGCGCGAGGTTCAGCAGCACCGTCATGCCGTAGATGTGGAAGAACGGGAGCACCGCGAGCACGCGATCCTCGGCAGTGAGGTCCATGTTGGGTACGCACTGCTGCACGTTGGCGACGAGATTGCGGTGGCTGAGCATGACGCCCTTGGGGATGCCGGTGGTGCCCGACGAGTAGGGCAGCACCGCGACGTGAGTCGCCGGGTCGAAGCTCACGTCCGGTGCGGGGCTCTGCTCGGTGAGCAGTTCGCGCAGGTTCGGGTGCCCTTCGGCGCCGTCGAGCACGATCAGGTGGTCGTCGGCGATGCCGACCGCCGCCGCGGCCGCCTTGGCCTGGGGGAGCAGCGGCGAGACGGTGATGAGCCAGGTCGCCCCGGCATCCCGCAGCTGCTTCTCGATCTCGCCCGGGGTGTACATCGAGTTGATCGTCGTGACCGTGGCGCCGGCGCGCAGGATGCCGTGGAACACGGTCGCGAACGCCGGCACGTTGGGGCACAGGAGGCCAACGACCGTGTCGAGGCCCACACCGCGGACGGCGAGCGCCCCGGCGAAGGCGGACACCTGGGCGCGCAGGGCGCCGTAGGTGGTCTCAGCCCCGGTCGACGGGTCGATGAGCGCGACGCGCGCGAGCTCCGCGTCGTCGAGGCTGCCGAAGAGGTAGTCGAAGATCGAGACGTTCGGAATCTCGACATCAGGGTACGGGCTGTTGAACATGGCGTCTCCTTTGAGCCAGAAGCGTTGTCGCCGATGCGACTCGGTGTCGGCAATTATGACACCGAGTCGTACCGGACCAGACCAGAACGGCGGTGGATCAGGTCAGGGCGTGCTCGCGCGCGGGCGCGTCCTGGCGCTGCGCGCTCGTGAGCCGCTCGGCGGCGAGCCGCTCGGCGGCCTCGAGCGGGGTGACGCTGCGGGCATCCGATTCGGCGAACACCCGCCGCAGCGTGTCGCCGATGCCCGCGACGCGGTGCATGACCTCCGCACGGGTGCCGATGCGCTTGGCGACGAGGTCGAGGTAGATCACACCGCCGGCGTTCACGACGAAGTCGGGGGCGTACAGGATGCCGCGACCCGCGAGACGGGCTGCGCCCGAGTGATCCGCCAGTGGGTTGTTCGCCGGGCCGCACACGGCCTTGGCTTCGAGCGCGTCGATGACGTCGTCGGTGAGGAGGCCGCCGATGCCGGCCGGTACGAACAGATCGGCCGGGACCAGGTGCTCGGTGCCCGGGACAGCCCACTCCGCCCCGAGGTCGAGGGCGAGGTCGCGCTTGGCGGCGTTGACGTCGGTGACCGTGAGGAAGGCTCCTTCGGCTGCCAGTCGCACCGCGAGTCGGCTGCCGACCTGGCCGAGCCCGGAGATCGTGATGCGACGCCCCGCGACATCCGCGACCCCGGTGATCTTCTCGAGGGTCGCGCGCACCGACTCGTACACGCCGAGGCTCGTCGGTCCGGCGGGCTCGCCGGAGCCGCCGACGGCATCGGGGAGCCCGACGACGTGCTCGGTGCGTTCGCTGACGACCAGCATGTCGTCGGTGGTCGAACCGACATCCTCCGCCGTCCGGTAGAGGCCGTGCAGCGACTCGACCGCGTCGCCGAGGTCGAGGAACGCCGCCCGTCGCCGTTCGGCGTCGAGGACCGTGCCCTCGGGAAGGGCGATCACGGACTTGCCGCCGCCCGCGTCGAGGCCGGCCGCCGCGTTCTTGAGCGTCATGGCGGCGGAGAGCCGGAGGGCGTCGCCGAGGGCGTCGCTCCAGTGCGGGTAGGTCCACAGGCGCGCGCCGCCCAGGGCRGAGCCGAGCGCCGAGGAATGCAGGGCGACGGTGATGCAGAGGCCACTGCGGCTCCCGGTGATCACCTCCACACGCTCGTGGGTGAAGTCGGGCAGGGGCAGGGTGTGCGTCATCGCATGCTTCCTTCGGCGGGCCTTGTGGGCTGTGCTCTGCGGTGCCGCGGCTTTGCGGCGTCCGTTCCTCCATTGTGCGCCTTCCGCGCAGTGAGAGCGATAGAGGAATGTATTCCGTCGTGCGCATGCGTGTGTCGACATGTCTCGTCATCTGAACTCGGGTCCTTGCCGTCCCCGGCATGCCGGGTGTAGACAGACGATTGGCGGCTTGCGGTTACTGTGGTCGTCAGTATTTCTTGGGGGAAATGCGTGGATCTGCCTCGCTGGGGAGCGCTGACCAATGCCGGTCAACGCGTTTCCCGCGCGCGATCGACGGTGACCCTCCTGGCGCTGGTCGTCGTCACGGCCCTGACGATTCAGTTCGCAGCGGCTCCCGCGGTGACCGCGGTTTCGAATACGTCCGCGCTGACCGCGACCCAGGTCGGGGCATCTCCCGTCGCGCATCGGATCACCACGACGATGCTCAACCGCGCGTTCGCGCGGGCCAGCGCCGAGTGGCAAGCCGCCGGCGTCGACACCACGGGTATCACGGCGCTCATCGCGGAACTGCCCGGCCGCACGCTCGGGCAGACCTCGGGCCGGACGATCCGCGTCGACATCGACGCGGCCGGCTGGGGCTGGGGCCGCATGAGCCTCATCTCGGTGCTGCGCCATGAGATCGGCCACGCGGTCGGCCTCGCCCACTCGCACCACGGCGTCATGCGGGAGGTGCTCGCACCCGGAGCGACGCTGCGCGTCGATGCCGCGGACGCGACCCACGCCGGGGGAGCCCCCGTCGGCGGGGCGCTTCTCGCACCGCTCGAGGTCATCGATGACACGTCGCCGACTCCCGCTGACGTATCGGCACCGGCGCCGATCGAAGAAGCCGCACCGGTGGCCGAGCCGGTTCCGGCGCCCGAACCGATCCCGGCGGCCGACCCTGTGGCGGCACCCGAGCCTGTGCCGGCACCCGAGCCGGTTCCGGCGGCTGAGCCCGGTTCGACTGACGAGGGCGTGGCCGCCGAGGCATCCGTCCCCGTCGACGAGACTCCCGCGGACGCGGCTGCGGACAGCACAACCGCTGACGCGGCGATCGAGTCCGCTCCCACCAGCCCCGCCGGGGGCCTTGTCGCGTCGGTCACCGGCATCGACTTCGGCTCCGTGCAGCCCGCGCTCGGGGGCACGCAGACCTTCGTCCTGACCAACACGGGCACCGACGCGGTCGCCCTGAGCACTCTGCTCGCCGACCTGCTCGACGACCCCACCGGGGCGTTCGAGATCACCGGACTGCCCGAAATCCTGCTGCCCGGTGAATCCGTCACGGTCACCGTCACCGTTCGGCCCGGCGCCGCCGGGCCGCGGACCGCGACTTTGACCCTTCCTGGTGTCGAGCCCATCCCGCTCTCCGCCGTGCTGACGAGATGGAGCCTCGAAGGCGACGTCGCCGTCGCCACCGCGGGCGACAGCTTCGATCACCGCCTGGTCTTCATCGACGGCCGCCTCGAACTGGTCAGCCTCTCGAACGCCGGCGACATCGACGCCACCGCGGATGCCGCGACGGTCGTCGTGCGTGGCGGCGGGGTCGCCGATCGATTCCTTCTCGACGGGGATGCCGGCGGGCGCAGCGTGCGCATCTCGGGCGGCGGCGGCTCCGACACCCTCGCCGGTCCGTCCGGCGACGTCACCTGGCAGATCACCGGCGACGGAGCCGGCACGGTCGCGGGCTTCGCCTTCGACGGATTCGAACAGCTCGTCGGCGCCTCGGACAACCAAGACGTGTTCGACTTCTCCGCTGATGGTCGGCTCGCCGGCGTGATCGACGGCGGTGCAGGTGGATTCGACACGCTGGTGCTGGATGCCGCACGAAGAGCTGTTCGCGCCAAAGCGTACGACCCGCACTCCGGAGTCATCACCATCGGCGGTGTCCGGTATGTCTATGCGGGGCTCGAGCCCATCGACTTCAGCGGCATCACAGAGATCGTGGTGGAGGGCACCGCCGGCGACGAAGTCATCACGGTCGCTCCGCACGCGTCGACGCCGGGCTGGCTCACGGTGACCGCTCCCACCTCTGAGACTCTCAACTTCGCAATCCCGACGATCTCGCTGACGATCGACGGCCTCGGGGGTATCGACACGGTGCTCGTCACCGGTGCCATCAACCTCGGCAGCGCGGTGTTCACCGCGATCGCCGAGACCATCGAGGTTCAGGCCGGCGCGCACCTGTCCTCGACGGGCGATGTCTCGCTCACCGCCCGCTCGGACTCGACTGTCGCATCCGTCGTCGGAGCGGTCGCCCGAGTCGCCGGGCACGTGACGGGTCGAAACGTCCTGGTCAGCGCGGCCGCAGCGCAGCACGTCGCCCACAGCGGGGTCGTCGGTGCCGCGATCACCACCATCACCCTCGCGTCCTCGGCGCTGGCCGAAATCGTGGCCGGAGCCGAGATCGATGCCGCGACGCTTCGCGTCATCGCCACCACCGACGTCGTCCTCGACTTCGACGGGACCGTGACCTCGATCATTCCCCTGGCAGCGGGCGTCGTCTCGTTCACCGACTCCCGGATCAACGTGAACGCCACGAGCTCCACCCAGGCGCACGTCCGCTCCGGGGCGACGGTGCGGCTGAGCGGCAGCGGGCCCGCGTCGCCGACCGTGCCGGAGACCGGGCTGGTGTCGGCAGCCGACTCCACCCACCTCGTCGTCGCTCTCCAAGATGGCACGGCGTCAGCGATCCACACGCTGCTGACCAACCC
>NZ_JBFUFC010000162.1:0-8837 GCF_056403635.1 Microbacterium sp. P2_F9
CGCGGATCGCGGCATCCGCTCCGGAACTGTGGGTGCAGATCCTCGGCGCGAACTCCGCTCCGGTGGTGGATGTGCTCGACTCGCTCGCGGCGGATCTCTCCGCCGTCGCCGCAGCGCTCCGCGACCCCGATGTGCCCGGCGCGCGACGCGCGGTCGCCGACACGATCCGCCGCGGCAACGACGGCGTGGAGCGCCTGCCCGGCAAGCACGGCCAGAACCGGCGCTATGAGAGCGTCGTGGTGATGGTGGATGACACCCCCGGCCAGCTCGGCCGCCTCTTCGGCGAGCTCGGCGAGCTCGGGGTCAACGTCGAAGACCTGCGCCTCGAGCACTCGCCGGGCGCCCAGTTCGGCCTCGCCGAGATCTCGGTCGTGCCGAGCGCCGTGCGCGGCGCCGTCGACGGGCTCGAGGCGCGCGGCTGGAAGATCGCGAGCAGCAATGACTGACCCAACAGACCTCCGCGAACCGGTCGTCGTCGCGATCGACGGCCCCGCCGGCAGCGGCAAGTCCAGCGTGTCCAAGCAGGCAGCCCGTGCCCTCGGCTTCGGCTTCCTCGACACCGGCGCCGCCTACCGCGCGCTCGCCTGGCACGCGCTCGCGCAGGGCGAGGACACCTCTGACCCCGCGGCCGTGCTCCGCGTCGCCCAAGACTTCCCGTACGCGATCTCGCTCGACCCCGATGAATTCTGGGTGCGGGTGGGCGTCGCCGACGTCACGCTCGCGATCCGCGAGCCGCGGGTGACGGATGCCGTGAGCGGCGTCGCCCGCGTGCCCGAGATCCGCGAGTCGGTCAATGCGCTGTTCCGGCGGCTCATCGGCGAGTCCGCGCTGCCCGGTGTCGTCGTGGAGGGCCGGGACATCACGACCGTCGTCGCCCCCGACGCACCGGTGCGGATTCTCCTCACCGCGTCGCCCGAAGTGCGCGCCGCGCGGCGCAGTGCCGAAGTGACGACGCAGGATGCGGCATCCGTCGCCGACGCGCTGCACCGCCGCGACGCCTCAGATTCGAAGGTCGTCGACTTCCTCACCGCTGCKCCTGGCGTGGTCGTGGTGGATTCGACCGATCTCGACTTCAACCAGACAGTGGCCGCCGTCCTCGACGTCGTGCAGGCCACGACCCTCCGACCAGCTCAGGCCCTTCGACAACCTCAGGGACCGGGCGACGCGCGAAAGAGAGCAACATCATGAACGCTGACGAAGAGTACGAAGGCGGCCCGGACGACATCGTCGAGAAGCTCGCAGATCTCGATGAGGAGCTCGCCGAGCAGCGGGCGACCGCGCTGCGCGCGTCGCTCTCCGACTACGAGCTCGAAGACGAAGACGCTGCGCTGCTCGCGGGCGTCGAGCTCGGCGAGGACGGCATCCAGTTCCTTCCCGCCCTGCCGGTCGTCGCCATCGTGGGACGCCCGAACGTCGGCAAGTCCGCGCTCGTGAACCGGATCCTCGGTCGCCGCGAGGCCGTCGTCGAAGACACCCCCGGCGTCACGCGTGACCGCGTCACGTACAAGGCCGAGTGGATGGACCGCCGCTTCACCGTGGTCGACACCGGCGGCTGGGAGCCCGACGCCCGCGGCATCGACGCGTCGGTCGCGGCGCAGGCCGAGATCGCGATCGAACTGTGCGATGTCGTGCTGTTCGTCGTGGATGCCATGGTCGGGGCGACCTCGACCGACGAGCAGGTCGTCAAGATGCTGCGCAAGACCGGCCGGCCCGTGTTCCTCGTGGCTAACAAGATCGACGACGCCCGGCACGAGCCCGAAGCCGCAGCCCTCTGGAGCCTCGGCCTCGGCGAGCCGTACCCGGTCTCGGCCATCCATGGCCGCGGCGTCGCCGACCTCCTCGACGAGGTCATGAAGGTGCTTCCGGACATCTCCGCCGTCGCCAAGCAGGAGATCGGCGGCCCGCGCCGGGTCGCGATCCTCGGACGCCCGAACGTGGGCAAGTCCTCGCTGCTGAACAAGGCAGCGGGGGAGGAGCGGGTGGTCGTCAACGAGCTTGCCGGCACCACGCGCGACCCCGTGGATGAGGTCGTCGAGCTCGGCGGCCGCATGTGGCGTTTCGTCGACACCGCCGGCATCCGTCGCCGCGTGCACCTGTCGCAGGGTGCCGACTTCTACGCGTCGCTGCGCACCTCGGCCGCGCTCGAGAAGGCCGAAGTCGCCGTCGTCGTGCTCGACGTGTCGGAGTCGCTGTCGGAKCAGGATGTGCGCATCATCGACCTCGTGCTCGAATCGGGGCGCGCCCTCGTGCTCGCGTTCAACAAGTGGGATCGCCTCACCGACGTCGACCTCGAGAACGCCGACCGCCGCCGTTACCTCGAGCGCGAGATCGAGCAGGACCTCGCCCACGTCGCGTGGGCGCCCCGCGTCAACATCTCGGCCCGCACCGGTCGTCACCTCGACAAGCTCGTGCCGGCGCTCGAGACGGCGCTCGATTCGTGGGATCAGCGCATCCCCACCGGCAAGTTCAACGCGTTCCTCGCCGAGCTCGTGGCCGAGCACCCGCACCCCGTGCGGGGCGGCAAGCAGCCGCGCATCCTGTTCGGCACCCAGGCCACGACGCGTCCGCCCACATTCGTGCTGTTCACGACCGGATTCCTCGACCCGGGCTACCGCCGCTTCATCCAGCGCCGTCTGCGCGAGGTGTGGGGCTTCGCGGGCACCCCGATCGTCGTCAACATGCGGGTCCGGGAGAAGCGCCAGCGCTGAGCCGAACTGCTCTCCATGCCTCCGTTCTCTCGAGACGCCCCGTGTCAGATCCGGTGCCGATCGAGGGTCGGTGGCCTGCCCGTGTGACAGGCTGAACGGGTGACGATCGAGCCTCCCGCCCCCGGAGAGCCACCGCGTCCGTTCGGACCCCGCGATCCGGGTGACGCGTGGGTCGTCGCGCCGACGGGGGAGCGGTATTGGGGTCGCTTCGGCGCCGCGGGCCTGCTCGCACTCGACGCCGAGCGCGGAGTGCTCCTGCAGCACCGCGTGTCATGGAGCCACTTCGGCGACACCTGGGCGCTGCCCGGCGGCGCACGCCATGAAGGCGAGTCGGCGACCGACGGCGCGATGCGCGAGGCGGCCGAAGAGGCGGGAGTTCCGGATGCCTCGATCCGCCCGCGCCTGCTGAGCGTGCTGGAGCTCGGCTACTGGAGTTACGCGACGCTCATCGCCGATGTGGTCGTGCCCTTCGAGCCGACGATCAGCGATCCGGAGAGCCGCGAACTGGCGTGGGTGCCGGTGGACGAGGTCGACCGCAAGCCGCTGCATCCGGGGTTCGCATCGTCGTGGCAGGTGCTGCGTCGCTCGCTCGAGATCCGGCCCGCCGTCGTCGTGGATGTGGCGAACGTGATGGGCTCGGTGCCCGACGGCTGGTGGCACGACCGCGCCGGCGCGGCCGCGCGGCTCATCCGCCGGATCGGCACGCTCGCAGTGGCCGGGGTGCCCGCGGGCATCATTGAACTTTCGGAGCACATGTGGTTTCCGGAGTGGGTCGCGGTCCTCGAAGGCCAGGCGCGCACCGCGGGCGCGGGCATCTCACAGGTCGAGGTGGTCAGGGCCGTGGCATCCGGAGACGACGAAATCGTCGCACAGACGGAGCGCCTCGTCGCCGCGGGACGCAGCGTCACTGTGGTCACGAGCGACCGCGAGCTCTGGCGGCGGGTGACGGATGCCGGAGCCGCAGTCCACGGCACCCGCTGGCTGCTCGACCAGCTCGGCTGACGCCGCTCTTCTCCTCCTTCGCGAAACCACCGATCCCGCGCGAGACAACCTGATTCGGCGCGTGGATCTGTGTGGTTTCGCGCAGAGTGGGTGGTTTCGGCGGTTGACGGGGGAGTGCTACTCGCGGCCGCGCAGCTTCTCGATGTCGCGGCGATCGCGCTTGGTCGGTCGTCCGGCGCCCCGATCGCGGACCGGCACCATCGCGGTGAGCTCTTTCGCGAGCGGCGGAGGAGTACGGTCCTCGACAGACTCGGCGACGAGCGCAGCACCCACCCGCTTGGAGATGGGCTTGCGCACGATGAGGATGCGGTCGAATCCGGCGATGCGCACGCGCAGCTCGTCACCGGGACGCACCGGCTGCGCGGCTTTCGCGCGGTCGCCGTTGACTCGCACATGGCCCGCGCGGCAGGCCGTCGTCGCCGCCGAGCGGGTCTTGTAGATGCGGACGGCCCAGAGCCAGGCATCCACCCGTGCGGAGCTCGCCGGTTCGGTCATGCGGCGACCGGGAAGGCACTGCGTCGGCGGACCGCGATGACGACCCCGGCCGCGATCAGGCCCTGCCCGAGGCAGTAGGTGAGCATGATGACGGGGCTCGCCACGGCGTCGGGGATGCCGGGGTAGAACAGACGGAACGCCAGGATCGTGTCGGACGCGAGGAAAAACGCCCCGCCGATCGCGATGAGCGGAGCACAGCGGGTCGCGCTCGCGGCCGTGCCGCCGAGCACGAGCCCGTAGATGGCCACCGCGATCGCGAGTCCGCCGAGGTGCGGCCAGAGGACGAGCAGCACCGCGACCCACCACACCGCGTATACGGCCGCCCAAGGCGGGAGGCGCCGGATCGCGAGGTGCCGCCAGAACAGCCAGATGTAGCAGAGGTGCGCGAGCCCGAACCAGAGCAGCATCATCGGGATCTCGGGGGCGAACGGGAAGAACGTCCCCGCGCCATCGCCGAGCCAGGAGAGGCCGATCGCGAGCATCAGCAGCGTGAGCGGCGGGGCCCACCGCCAACCCCGGGAGGCCCAGAACACGGCGAGCGCGAGCGCCGGCATGAGCACGAGCTTGGTCACCGTGGCGATAGCCGACCACCCGGCGACGATCACGACGATGTGGAGCACCGACAGGGCGCCGTACAGCGCGAAACCCCACCACCAGCCCGCCCGAAGCGTGGCGGTCGAGGGGCGCGCGGGTGCGGCGCTGGCGCTCACGGCGCTCCTTCATGGTGCGATCGGCGTTGGTCGATCAATCGTACGCGGGCGCAGGCAACGGCCCGATCGCCGGCGCTGCGCTGACGGCGAGGTCAATCCAGCGCGAGCGAGACCACGACGACATCGGGTCGCGGGCGCGCGACTTCGCGGAATCCGGCATCCGCGAAGGTCGACCAGACGCCGTGGTAGAGATCGTTCGCCGGCTTCCTGCTTCCCACGTCGGGGTCGATCGGGTAGGCCTCGATCAGCCGTGCGCCGTGCGTGCGCGCGTGCTCCACCGCGGCATCCAGCAATCGCGCGTTGAGTCCCTGTCGGCGGTACTCCCGCCGCACCACGAAGCACGTGACGGCCCAGACGGAGTCGTCGTCCCACGCCTCCTCCGAGCTGCTCGTGTAGTTCTTCGTCCGCGCGAGTCTTGCCTGGCCCGTGCGAGGCCCGACCCGAACCCACCCGGCCGCTTCACCGTCGACATAGGCGATGAGCCCGGGCGGCGGACCCGCCGTCACCTCGTCGCGCAGCAGCTGCTCGCGCTCGTCGGTGGATGTCTCCTGAAGCTGCGCGTTGGTGAGCGTCCACCACTGGCACTGGCAGCTGCGCCCGTCGCCGCCGCCAGTCAGCGCGTGTTCGACATCGTCGAAGCGGCCGAGCGTGGCGGGCTCGATCGTGATCGTCGGCATGCCGCGACGCTACGCCCGGCTTCCGACACCGACAAGGCCCCCGGAACGGATGCCGCGACCCGGTCGGGCGCGAGTTCGCGACCGCCCCGCGGCTCGGCTAAGATGGGGGAGTTGTCCGCGCGCAAGCGCTGATCTCGGGATGTGGCGCAGCTTGGTAGCGCACCTGACTGGGGGTCAGGGGGTCGCAGGTTCAAATCCTGTCATCCCGACCAACCGGGGGTCGTAAAAGTCCCGGGAAATACGTCGAAGGCCCGTTCTCCTCTCGCCAGGAGGACGGGCCTTCGTCTTGCCGACTGGGGGCGGCGCGCATAGTCGGACACGGGGGCCCGGGTCCCGCTAGGGTGCAGATAATTCGTGTGCGTCACCACTGGGTGCCTGGGGGCTTCAATGGCTGCAACCAAACTGCTCGTTTTCGTGCTCGGCTTGGGCCGACGTCGTGATGACGAGTTGATGCAAAGGCTGACGTCGGAGTTCGGCGCGGAGTGGCGAATCGAGATCGTGCCGAACGAGCTGAGACTCTTCAGCCACAACAAGCTCGACGATGCCGTCAACGACCTGGTCGCGAGCATTGCCGAATTCGCCGGCGACTCCACCGGCGAGCGGGCGGACACCACCGACATCGTGCTCTGTGGACACAGCTTGGGTGGGCTCCTGGTGCGCGCAGCCTTTGTAGACGCGATGGCCGACCCCGCCGCGTTCAACGATGGGGAGAAGAACTGGGCGCGCAAGGTGCGGCGGGTCGTGCTCCTCGGATCGCCGAATGCGGGCTTCGACCCGACGCACCTGCCTTGGCTGTGGCAGGTGGTGTACTGGGTCTTCTGCCAGCCGCGGACCAAGCTCCTCGTCGAGCAGATCCGTGCCGGCGGCTACTGGATCACCAATCTGYGCCTCGGATGGGCGGAAACAGTACGAGATCGGCAGGACGTGCACGTCGTTCAAGTGCTGGCGAGCGATGACGAGCTCGTTCACGAGAGGGACGTCGAGGACAGTCGCTACCTGGGGCCGACGTCGACCCTCTGGATGTCCCGTACCGATCACAGCGGCATGGTCGACCTCACGCACAGTGACACGGCCGAGAGCCGTTGGGAGGTGCTGCGGAACGCCATCGCGGGCAATGACCTTCCCCGCGTCGCGCCGCTGCCGGTGTCGCACGATCCGGTGGTGTTCATCGTCCACGGCATCCGCGCATCGGCCCATGAGCAGTGGGTCAGTCGCGCGACCACGGCGATGCAGGCCCGCGGTGGCGGCGACGTGCACATCCAGGCGACGAACTACGGCTTCTTCAGTGCAATCCAGTTCGCATTGCCCTTCACTCGGCGTGGGAATGTCAAGCGGTTCCTCAGGGACTACGGTCGATGGTTCACGACGCATGACGCCGACAACTTCCACTTCCTCGGACACAGCAACGGCACCTACATGCTCGGCAAGGCGCTGCAGGAGGTGAGAACGATGCGCTTCACCCGCGTGCTCCTCGCGGGGTCGGTCCTTCCCCCGGACTACGACTGGTCGGCGCGCGTCGACGCCGGACAGGTGCTCCAGGTGCGGAACGACCGGGCATCGCATGACTTTCCGGTCGGCATCCTCTGCTCCTTGCTGAACGGCCTGAATCAGGATGTCGGTCGCGGTGGGTACACCGGATTCGTGGGGCTGCCCGTGGCGGTCAGCCAGCCGGCCGCCACGTTCCCGAAGGGTCATGGCAGTGCTCTGGAGGATCACACCGCTGCGAATTATCCGCCGCGCATGCCGGAGGTCGCAGAGTTCCTCCTCGAAGGAACCCTTCCCCCGGATCCCCTGAATACTCAGAAGCTGGACGCGTTCATGCGTTTGAGCAATGCGGTCGGCGTCACGTTGTTCGGTGCGATCGTCCTGCTCGCTATCCCCACCCTGATCATCGGGGCCCTGGTCGGGTGGGCGCATCTCACTGTGCTGGCGGCCATCGCCATCACCGCGGCGATACTCGCGGTCGTCTACGTCGTGATGCGATCCGTCTGACCGACGCTCCCTCGACTTCTTCCGGAGCGCTCGCTCAGCGACTAGGGGCCGTCGCCCAGGCCCCCGGGTCACCGCACTCCGCTGGGGAGGGGTGGGTGAGCTGCTCCCCGTGGATAGCATCGGACGCATGCGACAGACCAACTGGGCGGTGCTCGGGCCAGGTGCGATCAGCAGGGACTTCGTGATTGGGCTGCGGAGCTCCCACCACGGCGTGCTGCACGGCGTGGGGAGTTCGTCGGCGGAGCGCGCTGCGGCCTTCGCCGCTGAACACGGAGCCGAAGTATCCGGGACCTACGACGAGATCCTCGCGCGCGACGATGTCGACGCCGTCTACATCGGCACCGTGCACACCACGCATGCCGACCTCGCGATTCGGGCGCTCGAGGCGGGCAAGGCCGTCCTGTGCGAGAAGCCCGCGAGCACGACGGCAGACGAAGTCGACCGCATCCTCAGTGTGGCGACGCGGACCGGACGACCGTTCGTCGAGGCGTTCAAGAACCGCTTCGGTCCGTACGCCGAGGCCCTGCGCGCGATCCTCGCGAGCGGTGAGCTCGGTGCGCCGCGGCGCGTGGAGGCGGCATTCGGCTTCGCGAACGGCACTCGTCGAGGTCGACTCTTCGACCCTGCGCTCGCGGGAGGCGCCATCCTCGACGTCGGATGCTACCCGGTGTCGCTGGCGGTCGAGATTGCGAGGGTGGGCAGGATGCCGGGCGCCGGTGCACCCCTCTCATCCGAGGTCGCACTGCTCGAGGCGACCGCCGACATCGTCGAAGGGGTCGACGGGCACTCCCGGGCCGAGTTCGAGATCGCGGGAGTGGTCGCCGTGGTCGAGACGTCGATCGTGCGGGACCTGCCCCGCTCGGCGGTCATCCACTGTGAGCGGGGCACGCTCGAGCTGCCGGATGCCTGGGGAGGTCGTGCCGAGAGTGCGACGTCGATCATCGTCCGTCGCGACGGCTCGGATCGCGTCGTCACGGTGCCGTCGATCCAGCCGATGGCGGCCGAGGCCGACGCGGTGTCGCTCGCCCTGGCGGACGGGCGTGTGGAGGCGCCGGAGGTGCCGTGGGATGACTCGCGTGCGATCGCGCAGGCGCTCACACTGTGGCGCGGCGCGGTGATGGCCTGATCGCGTCGTGCTGTTCAGGCGCCTCGCGGGGGAGCGGTTGAGCCGCGGACATTGAGCGTCGGACTGAGCACGACGCGGTGCACCGGGCGGCCGGGGTCCTCGAGGCGCCGGACGATGAGGTCGACAG
>NZ_JBFUFC010000163.1:0-8834 GCF_056403635.1 Microbacterium sp. P2_F9
ACACGGGGCACATCGACGATGCCGACGTCCTCGAGCAGCTGAGCCGCGATGCCCTTCGCGGTGCGGGAGCCGACGCCGCGCAGGCGCTTGATGGCGCCCCCGAGCTGCCACCCGATGGTGAACATCGGGTCGAGGGCGCGGCTGGGCTCCTGCGAGATGAAGGCGATGTCGTGGCCGCGCACCTTCGCGAGGGTCTTCTCATCTGCCTGCGCCAAGTCGGTGGCACCCCATTGGATCCGCCCCGAGCGCACGGAGAGACCCGGTGACAGGAGGCCGAGGATGGCGTAGGAGGTCACACTCTTGCCGCAGCCGGACTCGCCGACGAGCCCCATGACCCGGCCCGGCTTGACGTGCAGCGAGACTCCGGTGACGAGCGCGGGGCCTCCCTCGACGCCGAGGACGAGGTTCTCGATGATGAGCTCGCCGTCCGCAGCGGCTCCCGCCGGGGTGCGGGTGGTCAGGTCGGGGGCGCTCGTCTCGATGTTCTGGGCGGGCAGCGTGGCGACGGCCTCCGGAAGGGTCGGCTCCACGGGAAACAGCACGGTGGCTTCGGCGGGACCGTCGGATGCCGCGACCGGCGCGGGCGCGAGGGCGACGACATACTCGGCATCCGGAGCCGTCGTCTTCTTCTTCCGTCGGCGGATCGCGATGAGCGGTGGCGGAGTGGCGGCCCCGCCGGAGATCACGTCGGCGAGCGCGTTGGCGGCGATGATCGTGAGCGCGAGGACCACGCCGGTCGGCACCATCATCCAGGGCTGCTGGAAGATGAAGCGCGCGGCAGTCTGGATCATGCCACCCCAGGTGGGCTCGGGCGGCTGCGGGCCGAGGCCGATGAAGGCGAGACCGGCCTGCATCATGATGCCGACGCCGAAGAAGAGCACGAACTGCACGATCACCGTGGTCGACATGTTGGGGAGGACATGGCGGAAGCTCGAGGCGGTCGGACGGACCCCGTCGATCGCGGCCGCCTCGACGAAAAGCTGCTTCTGCAGGTTCTTCGCCTGACCGAACAGCACCCGGTACAGGGCGCCGAAGAGCAGCACGCCGAATAGGGCCATGACCAGGGGCATGTTGGTCCCGACGGCGGCGATGAAGGCGAGGATGATCACGGTGCCCGGGAGCGACATCACGATCTCGCTGATGCGGTTCATCGTGCCCTCGGCGCGACGGCTGCGCACGGCCCACAGCGTCACCGGCACGGTGATCGCGACGGCGACGATGGGCGGGATCAGGCCGATCGCCATGGTGGAGGCGGCGGCGGTCACGATGCGCGAGAGCAGGTCGCGGCCGAGCTCGTCCGTGCCCAGGATGTGGGCGGCCGAGGGCCCCTGCAGCACCGCCGAGAGGTCCTGCTCGAGGGGGCCGTACCGCAGCCACAGCGGCGAGGTGAGCGAGGCGAGCGTGAGGCCGATGAGCCAGATGAGCGAAAGCACGGCGGTCGGGGAGCGGAACAGCCGATTCGCCCGCTTGCGCTCCGCGCGGCGGATCGTGAGGATCGCGGTCGTCGAGACGGTCATGATGTGCGCAGTTTCGGGTCGAGGGTGCGGTTGAGCGTCTCGAGCACGACGTTCACGACCACGACGACGAGCGTCGCGATCAGGACGAGGGCCTGGACGAAGGGCAGGTCAGCCGATCCAACGGCCGACTGCATCGCCTGGCCGATGCCAGGGAGCGCGAAGAGCACCTCGATCACAGCGGAGCCGCCGAAAAGGACGATGAACTGCACGGCGATGGTGGCGAGGATCGGGAGGCTGGCGCCGCGGAGCGCGTGCACGTAGATGATCCGCCATGTCGGAGTGCCGACGGCGCGGAGGCTGCGCATGTGCTCCTGCGCCAGGGCTTCCGACATCGACGCGCGGGTCTGCCGGGCGATGAAGCCCGCCGAGGTGAGCGCGATCGTGAGGACGGGGAGCACCAGCGATTTGAACCACTTATCCGGGCTCACGTCGAATGGCACGAACCCTGTGGCGGGCAGCAGTCGCAGCTGCACGGCGAAGACATAGACGAGCAGGATGCCGACCCAGAACGCGGGAAGAGAGAGCAGGATGCCCGTCAGCACGGTGATGAAGCGGTCGACAGAACCCCTGCGGACAGCGGCGACCACTCCGAGCGAGATGCCGATGATGGCGCTCACCATCGTGCCGCCCACCGCGAGGGCCGCGGTCACGGGCAGTCGCTTGGCGATGTCGGGCCCGATCGGACGCCCGTCGATCAGCGATACGCCGAGGTTGCCCTGCAGCACCTGCGCCACCCAGGCGAAGTACTGCTGGAGCCAGGGGTCGTACCAGCCGATCGATTCGTTGTAGGCCGCGACCTGCTCCGGCGTTGCGGACTGCCCGAGGGCGACGCCGCCGGGCGTCGAGCCGGAGAGGTGAACGAGCACGAAGGCGATCCATGAGGCCACGAGYAGCGTCAAGATCGCCCAGGCGACTCGCTTCAAGACGAAGATGAGCATCATCACTCCCTTGCGAAGCCGGTGCCGGCGACCGCAGCCGCCGGCACCGACATCAGGTTAGGACGCGGGCTGGAGCGAGGCGAGGAGCGGGAACGCCTCTGCGCCGGGGAAGGTCGGCTCGGCGACCTTCGCCGTGTTGTACGCCCAGGGCGCCAACTGCTCGAAGAGCGGGATGAGCCACCCGGAGTCCACGATCGCGCGGTTGAGGTCCTGCAGGGCAGTGGCCTGCGCCTCCTCGTCGCCCGAACCCTGCGCGGCCCCGACTGCGCCGGCCGCCGCCTGGATCTCGGCGTTCTCGGCGCCGTGGAAGTTGGCGAAGCCGAAGAGGGCGCCGAACACCGGGCCGAGCGGGTTGGTCCACTGGAACGGGATCGGTCCCCCGAGCGGCTCGGTCTGGACGACAGTGAAGAGCGCCTCGGTGGATGCCGCGTTCTTCAGGTTCATCTTCACGCCGATGGCCTCCCAGTAGGGCTGGATGGCCTCCATGTCGCGCTGGCTGCCCTGGCTGATCGTGAAGTCGAACTCGAAGCCGTCGGGGTAGCCGGCCTGCGCGAGCAGGTCCTTCGCGGCATCCGGGTCATACGCGTACTGCTCGTCGAGTTCCGGGAGGTAGCCGGGGTTGTCAGCAGGCAGGGCGTTCGCCGTGGGAACCTCGCCCGGGTGGACGGCATTCACGAAGGCGTCGCGGTCGATGGCCGTGGAGAGCGCCTGATAGACGAGCGGCTCCGCCCACTGGGGGCCGAGGGCTCCCACCTTGTCGAAGGCGATGATGTTCTGGATGGTTCCGCCGTTGGCGACGAGGCCGACTCCGGCCGACTTGACCTGATCCTGCGTCTCAGCCGCGAGGAGGGCGAGGTCGACTTCGCCTGAGATCGCGGCGTTCGCGCGTGCCTGCGGGTCGAGGATCGGCTTGAACTCGTAGGAGTCGAACGGGTACGCATCGGCGTCCGCGTCATCCTCCTTCTTGACGAGCAGATAGGAGTTGCCCTTCACCGTGGCGTCGGCATCCACCGTCAGGGGGCCGGATCCATCGGGAGTGGCATCGAGGCTGGACCGATCGGCGACGCCGGCAGGGCCGACGATCATGCCGGTCGGCGAAACGAGATTCGACTCGAAGCCGGGCTTGGGAGCTGCGAACGTGAGGGTGACGGTGTCGTCGTCGACGACCGCGACATCCTTGATCTCGTTCTGGCCGCCCGTCGCGAACGAGGAGTAGCCGCTCAGGTCGGGGTTGCCCCGGGCATCGAGGTTCTCCTTCACGAGCTCGGCGCTGAGCGCGGTGCCGTCACTGAAGGTCGCGCTCGTGTCGAGGTCCAGCGTGAGCTGCGTCTTGTCCTCGCTGTACTCGAAGTTCGTGACGAGCTGCGGGACGATCTTGCCGTCCTGGTCCAGCACGAACAGCGAGTCGTAGATGCCCTCGAAGAACATCCGCTGGCCGCTGCCATAGCGGATCGGGTCGTAGCCGAAGGCGGCCTGGTCGGAGTCGGTGGCGATGATGAGCTTCGCCGTGTCGGCCGCGCCGCCGCTCGCGGCGTCACCGCCACCCCCGCCCGAGCATGAGGTGAGGGCGAGAGCGGCGACCGCGACAGCGGCGATCACGCCGCCTGCTCGCGCTGTGATGATTCGGGACATCTGATCTCCTGTGATCGAGTGCTGCTGAGGACTTCGGTGTCAAGGGAGGGCCGCTGCAAGACCGGCTTCCCTCGACCAGAGTGACCGCGTCATGCGCATTTGGCCATTCGGATTCGCAAGCCATGCCGTTAGCGGATGCCTAACATGCGTCTCTGGTTGCTTCTCTCTAGTGAAACATGCTTTCATTGACTGAACAACCGGTGATCGAGGAGAAGAGCTCCCTGACCCGTGCCGCGAGGAGGCGAAATGGTCGACGATCGCACGGTGATCGCAGCGGAATCGACGGTGCGGATCGGACCTCCCGCGTTCTCGGCTCCCGGGACGGCAGAGCGACAGCATCCGATCGGCGCGGTCATTCACCCGTCGTTGACGTACTCCACGCCGGATGGGTACCGGCCGCTGCACATGGATGTCTACGTGCCCGCGGGGCTCCAGACGCCTGCGGCCTGCGTCGTCTGGATCCATGGGGGCGCATGGCTGTTCGGCAGTCGCCAGACACCTCCCGACTACTGGCCCGACGGCGCACTCTTCCAGACGGCGATCGATGCCGGACTGGCCGTGGCGTCCATCGACTACCGGCACTCGCGCGAGGCCTCGTTTCCCGCCCAGCTCCACGACGCGAAGGCAGCGGTGCGCTACCTGCGCAGGTTCGCCGATGACCTCGGCATCGACGGGAGCCGGATCGGCGCGTGGGGGGAATCCGCAGGCGGACACCTCGCCGCGCTGCTCGGCCTCGTGGACGACCCCGCACTCGAGGGCACGGACGGCGTACTCGGCGAGAGCAGCGCCATCGCCGCGGTCGTCGACTTCTACGGCGTCTCCGACGTCGACACACTCCCGCCGTTCCTCGACACTCTGCCGCCGGAGTGGGTGGCGCAAATCCTCGCCCAGGGTCCGGCATCCGAAGCCGATCCGACGACTGTGATCCTGGCCCGCACGCCGCTGGACCCCGCGAATGCGCGACGGCTGCTCTCGCCCGTCCATCACGCCCGCGCCGGTGGCCCGCCGTTCCTGCTCGTGCACGGGGACGCCGACGGCGTCGTTCCGCTCTCGCAGAGCGATCAGCTCCTCGAGGTGCTCGAGGCCGCCGGTGTGCCCGCGGAGCTGCTGATCGTCGAAGGCGGCGATCACGTCTTCCTGCGCGCCGACCCGCTTCCTCCCATCAGACGGGCCGTCGAATTCCTCAGCGCCCGACTCGCAGCCCCGAAAGGCACGCCATGACCCTGCCCACCTTCCCCGCCGACTTCCTCTGGGGCGTCGCCACCGCCGGACACCAGAACGAAGGCGACAACATCACGAGCGACACCTGGTTCCTCGAGAATGTGACGCCGACGATCTTCAAGGACCGCTCCGGCAAGGCGGCGAACGGCTGGGAGCTGTGGGAGTCCGACCTCGACCTCGTCGCCGACATGGGCTTGAACGCGTACCGCTTCTCGGTCGAGTGGGCCCGCATCGAGCCCGTCGAGGGCGAGTTCTCGGACGAGGCGCTCGCGCACTACGAGGCGATGGTGGACGGATGCCTCGCCCGCGGCCTCGCCCCGATCGTGACGTTCAACCACTTCACGTCGCCGCACTGGTTCGCGAAGCGCGGTGCGTGGCTCGATGCCGAGGCATCCGCTCTGTTCGCGCGGTACTGCGGCGTCGTGATGGACCGGTTCGGCGATCGCATCCAGCTCGCGGTCACCTTCAACGAGCCCGACCTGCCCGAGATGCTGACGTGGGCGCACCTGCCGGAGTTCATCGTCGAGCTCGAGCGCGCGACTCTCGAGGCCGCATCGCGCGAGGCCGGCGTGGAGCGCTACCGCGCCGGGAACGTCATGCTGCGCGAGGACTTCGCCGCGATGCGTGCGGGCATGACCGCCGCCCACCGGGCGGCCAAGGCCGCGATCAAGGCACGACGGTCCGACCTGCCGGTCGGACTCTCGCTCGCGATTGTCGACGACGTGGCCGCCCCCGGCGGTGAGGAGCTGCGCGATCGCAAGCGCGCCGAGGTCTACGAGCACTGGCTCGTGCTTGCGCGTGAGGATGACTTCATCGGCGTTCAGAACTACGAGCGCATCATCTATGGGGCCGACGGCATGGTCGCAGCTCCCGAGGGTGCCCAGGTCAACGGGATGGGGACTGCGGTCGAGCCTGACTCGCTCCGCGGTGCCGTGGAATACGTGTACTCGGTTGCACAGGTGCCCGTGCTGGTCAGCGAGCATGGCATCGGGACCGAGGATGACAGCATCCGTTCCGCCTTCATCGAGCCTTCGCTCGTTGGCCTCGCGCAGGCGATCGCCGACGGCGTGCCGGTGCTCGGCTACTGCCACTGGACGCTCATGGACAACTTCGAGTGGATCTTCGGCTACGGCCCGAAGCTCGGGCTGCACAACGTCGACCGCGAGACGTTCGAGCGGACCGCTAAGCCGAGCGCGAGCGTCTACGCCGGCCTGGTGCGCGAGGCGCGGGGGCTCTGACTCGGTGTCTTCGAGGTCGCCAGACCTCGAAGACACCCTCGTGCCTAGTCCGCGTGGTCGTCATCGGTCAATGCATCGAAGGGTGACTCGACGTCGCCGCGCCAGGCTTCCACACCCTCGCGGATGGCAAGTCCGGCGACGACCAGGGCGGCAACGGAGTCTGCCCACCACCAGCCCAGCAGGCTGTTGAGGATCAGCCCCAGGAAGACGGTTCCGGACAGATAGACGCAGAGGAGCAGCTGCTTCGCGTCCGCCAGCACACTCTTGGATCCGAGCTCGCGGCCTGTCCTGGTCTCGTACCAGGCGAGCAACGGCATCACGAGCAGGCTGAGGGCGGTGATCCCGATACCGAGGGGGCTGTGATCTGGCCCTTCCCGCGAGACGAGGCTGATGATCGCGTCGACGCTCACATAGGCGGCCAGGGCGAAGAACGCAACCGCGATCGCTCGGACCGTGACCCTCTCCCACCGCGCCGGATCTTTGCGCGTGAACTGCCACGCCACCGCGACGGCGGAGAGGACTTCGACCACGGAGTCCAGGCCGAACCCGATCAGCGCTGTGGAGGACGCGAGCGCGCCCGCGGTGATGGCGATGATCGCTTCGAACACGTTGTAGCTGATCGTGAAGGCGACGATGAATCGGACGCGTCGATGCAGTCGCTCGCGCCGCTCCGGCGACAGTGCGGTCATCGCACGACCTCAGAGCGGCCGGGGAACATACGGCGACCATACAGTCACCGCTCGACAAGGCGGGTCGACGAGGGGCGGTACGACAGGGCACAGCCGCATGGCGTCACGTGCGCCGTACGAGCAGGTCGGTGAAGCGGATCTTGGATTTCGTGATGGGTCGCCAGCGGCCGGTGGCGTCGTTCCACAGCGGCGCTTGGACTTCTGGGACGCCGTGGCTCATCCGGATCTTCCAGCCGTGCCAGTCGATGAAGCGATGGTGGTACCAGCAGAGCATCACGCCGTTATCGGTGTGCGTCGGCCCGCCGTTGTGGTGTTCGACGACATGATGGATCTCGCACCAGGCGGCGGGGACATTGCAGCCGGGGATGATGCAGCCGCCGTCGCGGAGCGCGATGGCGCGGCGTTGATGCCGATTGAAGACGCGCTCCTCTGTGCCGATCCGGACGATCCGGCCCGTACTACTCAGCAGGATCCTCTGGACGATCCCGGCGCACCCCGCCCGGTGCGCCGCGCGGATCGGCAGCGGCTCCTCGCAACCCTCGGCGTGTGCCCAGCCTTTCCCTTCGAGCACATCTGACTCGCGGGCCGAGATGACCAGCACCGGTGCCGCCCCACCGATCGTCGGCAGCGTGCCGGAAGCCGCTGCGGCGAACAGCGCGGTGGCGAGCGCGTCATGGCGGCGCTGCGGAGGAGTCCGGTCGTCGAGCGGAATCCTCTCATCGTCGTCGCTGTCGGCTTCGGAGTCGCGGTCGCCATCGCCTTCAAGGTCGCACTCGGGGCGGAATCGCACGCCTCCGGTGTCGTCGCGGCCGCGAGGGGAGTCGACGGCGTCGATGATCCGCTGCAGTTGGCCGGCGACTTCGGGGAGCAGGTTTCCGTGGCACGGCACCACTCCGCGCCGCGGCGTGCCGAGGGTGAAGCCGCGACCGTGCAGCGCCTCACGCTCCCGCGGCTCGCTGCCATCCGGGTCGAGCACCGTCGCCCACACCATGGCCTGCACCCGCAGCAGGTCCGCGCACGCCGGGGGCGCGGCATCAACCCCCTCCCCGCACGCCGCCGCTGCCAGCTCGGCCTCAGCGAGCAGCACGACCTCTCGGCCCACGCGCCGTTCGATCTCGGCCAGCGGTGTGGCCACGGCGAGCAGCCCGTCGACTCCGACATGACCGCGCAGCAGCGCGTCGCGCATCGCGGGGAACGGGGCACCCAGGGGCTCTCCGGTGACTAGAGAGGTCTCCTGCCGCACCGATCGGGCTGCGCGCTGCCACCGGGCCGCGGTCTGCGGGCCGGCCAGAGTGGTGCGCTGCACCAGCTCGCTCACGTTGTGGCACCCGAACCGGGACGTGAGCCGCTCGTCGAGAACGGCGGTCTCGGAGCGCTCTACCACCGCACCCACGGTCTCGATCACGACGCTCTCGAACCTGCGCATGATCCGGCCCGCCAGAGTCAGAGCATCGACCAACTCGGCGTCGTTGCCGAACCGCACCGACCCGCCCGCGAACAGCTCGTCAACCACCTGGTCGACGTGCTCGGCGAGTGACGTGAGAACGTCAGCTGCGGGTTGGTTCATACCCCCATTCTGGTGAGGGCCACCGACATTTG
>NZ_JBFUFC010000164.1:0-8811 GCF_056403635.1 Microbacterium sp. P2_F9
GCAGAGGGACGCCGCGGCAGCCCAGTTCGCTCGTCAGCTGATCGACGCAGGCGGGATCATTCCGGTGTTCTGGGGACCAGAGCAGATGGATGTCTGGGAGCTCCGCGTTCAGCGGGGCCAGATGATCGCCCGGTTCGGAGTGGAGCGCGGCGTGTCGGATAGCGTGCTCATCGCCCGCGCAGGAGCTCGCGCGTCGTCGAATGATCTCCGACCGATGCGCCTCGCGGTGTTCGCATGGGCGCGAGCAAACGACATCCCCTTCCGCGTGGATGACCCGGACAAACTTGACGTCGACCTGAAGTCCGACGGGTTCGACGCGTTGGACTGGGTGGGCGACGGTCACGACGCCGACGTGGAACGCGTCCGCCGCGCTTGGCTGGAGTACCGCCAACAGGCCGACCGATTGCAGGGACGCACACGCGGGCGACCGGATGAATCGGACCTCGAGGCCGTCAAGGCCGCGGGCATCGCGGCGATCGAGGCGGCCGCTCGATCCGTTACGTAACCACCGAACTGAAACGCACGCCCAGGGTCAAGCACGCGTGCGGTAACCGACCGTGGTGCGGGCCTGGGCGCCTCACCTCTCCGACAGACGTGCGAGTCTGCGTGGTTCTTTGCGAATGCCTCGCGTTTCCCCTGGGGAACACGCGCGCCGAGTTCGTCGACGGATTCAACCGAGCTCGATCGAAGCTCGGGGCGTAGACCTACCACTGCGAGGGTCGACGCGCTGCCGGTTCATCGATCGGTTGGCGGCCGCTAAACAGGACGATCGTCAACGGGCGTGAGCRATGCCCGCTGAAGGATCGCGCGCGGGCTCATAAGCTGACGAGAGTTGATGCGACCCAGACCGCGACCGTTTGAGCACAGTGAACTCGGAAATCTCGCGGACGATGCTCGCCCCCTCGTGAGGACAAGCCGCCGTGCGGCTCGTTGTTGTCACCTGCCTGGTTGCGGTACGGCAAACACGCTGGAAATGCGCGGGGTACTCTGCATCGGTCTCGCCCAGCTTGCCTGCGGCCCCACGCTCCGCGTCCTTGTCTATGCCACGAATCAGCTCGCGATCCACGTCGGATCCTGCAATCCTGGCGAGCTCCTTCTGCTGACCGGCAAGCCATAATTCAGGCCATGGGCGCCGCGGATTTCGACATCCTGATGACACACAGCTTCGAACCGAACGTGTATGGGTTGATGAGCACGACCGGCGCCAACGCGAACCGCGACAACTGGTTGCTTCACAGCTTCGATGGCCCCGCCGAGTTGCCACCGGCAACGGTGAACCAGTACCAGGCATTGGGCTGGCGGGTGTGGTACCGCCTGAACCCCAACGACGAATGGCACCGGATGATGACACCCGAAGAGAGAGCAACCATGCTCTAGGAGGCCATCTCGCTGGGCGAGCGTGCTGGCCCAATCGGAGAAGGATTCGCCCGCCAGGTGCTGAGGCGAGCACCGTGCGATGACGCACTCCGCGCGGGCTGCGTCGGAGAAGGCAATAGCGCCGAGGATTGCCCGCATAGGGATCGACCTGAGTACTCAGGTCACGCACGGGTGCCACTTCCGAGCATCGCGCGAATAGGGCTCCCTCGATGACCCATGTCATCGGGATGGGGATGCGAGCCGCCGCGATTACGAACCATCCCAGTGTGCCCGTGGCCGGATTCCGAGGGGGGCAGGTCGGGGTCTCTCCTGGCCAGCCCTTGACGTTGCGCTCGACTTGTTGCGTACCAGGCCCAGCTCAGGTCTGTGCCTTTACCGCGGCGATGATGGAGACGGCGGCTTGGGAGTGCTTGCAGCGGAGCAGAATCGGTGCACCGCGTGTGGCGGACAGGCGGATGTTGTTCTTCGAGTGCGCCGCCTCCGTCAGCTTCGCGAAGGGGATGCTCACCGTCTTCTTGCTGCTGAGGAACACGACTCGGTGGGTCGTGATCACCAGCTCGCCAGGTGCGTCGCCGCGGAAGCCTTCGTCGACGGTATATGTCGACGAAGCGTGGGACCCGCCGCTCAGCCCGCCACCGATGCCGACGGGACCGAGGCGGACACCCACGCCCACGCCTCCGCTTTGCCTACTGCCAACGGTCTCTCGCCGCGTGGAGTGCTTCAGCCCTACAGCATCGACGGCGGCGAGGATCTCCTCGCCGCCCGACACGAGAAGGGATGAGGTCGCCCCGCGCTTCTGCAGCTTCGCAACCTCGCGGCGGAAGCCGAGCGATCCCTCGATGTCCAAGATCATGGCCCGATGCTACCGACTTACGGACTGAGGAGGATCACCGCCGCCACCGCGGGCGTGGAGATAGCTGGCTCGCTCATCGCGCCAGCTGGCGGAAGTACCTGAGG
This sequence comes from Microbacterium sp. P2_F9, assembly GCF_056403635.1. Classification (NCBI taxonomy): domain Bacteria; kingdom Bacillati; phylum Actinomycetota; class Actinomycetes; order Micrococcales; family Microbacteriaceae; genus Microbacterium; species Microbacterium sp. P2_F9. Next base: position 2,335 of record NZ_JBFUFC010000164.1, read on the forward strand.
GATGTCCTGTTGTTGTCGTGTCGTGCCCAATGGCTAGGTCATCCGCGAAGAACGAAGTCGCGGCACCGCCTGAGGTTCGTGATGGCGCAGGGTGAGGCACGCCGACGAGCGATTGCACGTCCGGGTGCCCCCTTGTGGGCATGCCCGCAAGAGGATGCTTGGCGACCACCGGCAGGGGAGATGTTGGTGGCCCTTGTCCTAGCGTGGCCCGGTGGGGCCGTACGAGCGGCTGACGGTGGCGATCCGGACGTGGTAATCCTCGTACCAGACGGCTCGACCGCGTGCTTGGGCGATCACGTGCTCCGTCACCCGTTTCCACCCTGCTGCCGCAGAGTCGTCTGCCCAGTAGGAGACCGTGATCCCCAGCCCTTCGCGCGCAGCCTCGACGCCCAGGAATCCCGGCTGCTGCGCCGCAAGGTCGACCATCCGCTGGGACATCACCTCGTAGCCGTTGTCACCATCGGTGCGCAACGAGGTGAAGATGACAGCTGTGTAAGGCGGTTCGGGCGTCTGCGCGATCGACATGGATCACATCCTGACACTCAAGAGACTGCTGGCGCGTCCGGTGCTGCGCCGCGCCGACGAAGTAGCCCAACGTTGGCGATCGCCGTACGGGACGATTGGCAACGATTGCGCGACTAGTGCCCGGCTGAGGATCGACTTCTGACGCTCTGCCAATGTCACTCGATCAATCGACGATGAAGAGCGTTGCGCCCGTTGTCGAGGACGATCGATGCGCTTCCTGGTCGTTGGCGACCTCGTAGCTCTGTCCGGCCGCCAGAACTACAACGCGACCGTCGTCCAATTCGGTCCGCAATTCGCCCTTCAAGACGAACAACACGTGTCCGCGTGAGCACCAATGATCAGCGACGTAGCCGGCTGTGTACTCCACGACCCGCAGGCGTAGCGCGCCGATGACCTTCGTACGCCAGAGAGCTTCTCCAGACTCGCCCGGGTGGGCGACCGGCTCGATGGTGCTCCAGTCCGTTGTGGAGAAAGAATGGCCAACTGCCACGACTTCCATCTGCTCGTTCGTGATGCCTCACTCCTCGACTGCGTCGCCTGATCGTCATCCAATTCCGCCAGCAATCGTTGCAATCAGCGATCGTCACTGCCACTCATGCCGCCGAATGCCCGACGCGAGCGTGGAAGCCGGCCCGAATGACTCTTGGTCACCTCGCGCAAGGGGAGCGTCGATTACCGACTCGGGAGGTCGGGGTTCCGTTATCGACGACCCGCCCGGCTCCCTTCTTCGTACCAGCCCGCAGGTCGAGAGCATCCGTCCACTAGCGCTATTGGTGCGCCAGCGCTGCTTGTCTCTCGAGGACGACATTGCGATAGGGGTCGCTCAAGAACTCTGCGTCGACGTGCTCGAGTGTTCCTGTGAAAGCGAACGGGGCTGCGTAGAGATCGTCGAATGCCTCTCGCGGGTGGTGCCCACAGGTGAGCTGCGCATCCATGGCAAATGCGACGGGGACCGTTCGATCGATGTCCAGCGTCCCCGCTGGGCGGCCGTCGATCACCATCGATGCCGTGGCCGGCGCCCCCAGTCCTTCAGCGAAGCGGGGTTCGCCTCGCGTGAGGAACTCCAGCCGGAGATCGCGACTGCCAGGCGGGATGGGGAACTCGGAAACGAGGTGGGAGGCACTGTCTCCCAGATGGCTGTAGTGGAAGACCAGTCGATCGTCGTGCAGGTACAGCGAGAACCCGCCGAATCTGCCGCCCAACGCGAAGAGGACTCCTTCGTCGCCAGGCGTATGACCCCGGAGCCGAGCGGACAGGGCGAAGTCGCGGTTGACGAAGGATGCCATCGAGACCAAGGGGATGGGCGACGTGCCCGGCAGGTATCGATAGTGTCGCAGGTCGGACGGATCTCCGAGGAAGCCGCCGATGCCGGCACGCCCCAGTAGCGGCAGCGCCTGGTTTCTCTCCGCCTCCGCCCACCAGAGGGCGACGAGCTCGCGCAGTTTCTCCGGATACTCAAGCGCGAGATCTCGACACTCCGCTGGGTCGTGGCGCGTGTCGTAAAGCTCCCAGCCGTTGAGTTCCAGCGCGTCCAGCACCTCGGCTGTGAGCATGGGAAGCAGGGACGGATGCGCGGATGCCTCGATTGCGTTCGCCTCGGGCCTGGGCGCGGCAGTATTCGGCCAGGGACAGACCGCGCGCCAACCATCGGAGTAGATGGCGCGGTTGCCGATCATCTCGAAGTACTGCGTTCTCGACGGTACTTCGGCACCTGCATCGGTGAGCTGACTCGCGAAACTCGCACCGTCGATGTCGTCCTGGGCAATCCCGTCGAGGCGCTCAGGCGGGGTGATCCCTGTCAGCTCGAGGATCGTCGGCAGCACATCGACCGCGTGTACGAAGGTCGTCTCGATGTCTCCCCGCCGGCTCACGCCATCCGGCCACGACACGACGAAGGGGACGGTGCAGCCGCCGCGATAAGTGCTGCCCTTCCACTGCCGGAACGGCGTGTCTCCCGCCCATGCCCATCCAGCCCCATAGATGTTGTATGCGTGTTCGGTACCGGCATTCTCGATCTCGGTGAGGAGCTCCTCTGCGTCGGCCGGGTACAGGTGGTTGAAGACCTGGTCTTCGCTCATCGATCCGAAGCGACCACCGACAGATGTCGCCCCATTGTCGCTGAGCGCGATCACGATCGTGTTCTCCAGGTCACCCAGCCTTTCGAGCTCCTCGAGCAACCGGCCGACCTGCTCATCCATGTGGCTTGTCATTCCCGCAAAGCACTCCATGAGCCGCGCCGCGACGCGTCGCTCGGCATCCGTCATCGAGTCCCAGCGCGGAACCAGCCCTTCGTCGGGACTTATCTCGGCAGCTGAGTCGACGATCCCCTGCTGACGCTGCTCGTCGAAAGTCGCCTGACGGCTGCTGTCCCACCCGTCATCGAATCGACCGCGATACTGGTCGATCCAGCGCCGTGGTGCATGATGCGGCGAGTGGCTGGCGCCGAAGGCCATATAGAGCAGGAAGGGCTTGGTCGGATCCGCGGAGCGGAGGTCGCGCACAAACGATATGGACTGGTCCACGAGGTCGTCGGTCAGATGGTATTCACCCTGAGAGGTGTGATCGGGTACCGGAATCGAGTGGTTGTCGTGAATCAGAGCAGGCTCCCACTGGTTCGTGTCCGCGCCGAGGAAGCCGTAGTAACGGTCGAACCCTCTCGCGAGCGGCCAGCGTGCCCGCGAGCCGCCCATGTGGAGGTCTTCGGGTGCGGCGAGATGCCACTTGCCGAGCGCGTAGGTCGCGTAGCCCTGGGCGCGCAGCACTTCGGCAATGGTGCCGGTCGACCGGGGCACCCTGGCGTCGTATCCGGGGAATCCCGACCCCGCTTCAGAGACCGATCCCATGTGCGCCCGATGGTGATTGCGTCCAGTGAGAAGTGCCGCACGTGTCGGCGAGCACAGCGGAGTGACGTGGCCGTTGACAAACCTGACCCCACGTTGCGCGAGCCCGCGGAGCGTGGGCATCGCGACCGGACCGCCGTACGGCTCGAGCTGGCCGAAACCCACATCATCCATCAACCAGATGACCACGTTGGGCGCTCCGGCTGTCGCCCGAGAGGGCTCAATCGGCGCCTCAAGCGCCCGGTCGATCGTCGCGTCGCGCCTGCTGTGCTGACCCACGTCTGCTCGCTCTCTCAGGAGAGCTCCGTAAAGACGGAGGGCTCCGGAATGTATGCGTATGAACTACGCGTCGGAATGATCCGCCTGATGCAGGGCAGTCAAACGTCTTTCCTTCGGCACCAACGTACATACGTATACTCAAAGGCGTCAACCAAGACAATGTGTCGAGGAGATAGATGCGCGAGGAAACGGCCGAGCCCGACTGCGGTCCGCAGTGCGTCTGCACCGGGCCGTCACGAGCGCCCATTCCGGTCAGCCCCGGCACAACACCGCTGCAGCATGCGGCATCCGCTTCCCGCGCCCTCTTGACCGCGGACACCGCGGGGGCGCCGCGGCATCTCGTCGAGCAGGCGGTCATTCCATCCGGCGCCTTCAAAATGGGCGACTCCTCCGGCGACCGCAATCGCGCCGACGGCGAGGTGCCTGTGCACGACGTGTCGCTCGAGCCGTTCCAGATCGACGTGACTCCTGTGACGAACGCGGACTTCGCGCGCTTCGTCGACGCCACCGGGTACGCGACCGATGCCGAGCGCTTCGGCTTCTCGGCCGTCTTCCACCTCGCCGTCGCCGCGCCGGACGAGGACATCACGGGTTCTGCCGCGGGGACACCCTGGTGGCTGGGCGTGCGCGGCGCCGACTGGCGCCGCCCCGGAGGCCGCAACTCAGGCATTGACGATCTCCCAGATCACCCCGTCGTGCACGTCAGCTGGGACGACGCGGCCGCGTACTGCGCGTGGGCAGGCCGCCGCCTTCCCACCGAGGCCGAGTGGGAGCGCGCCTCGCGCGGCGGCCTCGAAGCCGCCAAGTACCCCTGGGGTGATGAGGAGGTGGACGCCGGCGGATGGCGCGCGAACATCTGGCAGGGGGTCTTCCCCAGCGTGAACACCGGCGAGGACGGCTGGCTCACCACCGCGCCCGTGCGAACGTTCACGCCCAACGGCTTTGGTCTCTGGCAGACCGTGGGAAACATCTGGGAGTGGTGCGCCGACTGGTTCAGCCCGCGATACTACGAGAGCGCCCCCAGCAACTCGCCCACKGGACCATCAACCGGAACGGCTCGCGTACTTCGTGGGGGGTCGTACCTCTGCCATATCTCCTACTGCAATCGGTACCGCAACTCTGCGCGCTCATCCAACACGCCCGACTCTTCGATGGGCAACGCGGGCTTTCGGACCGTGGCCGAGCGAGGGCCGGGACAGATCACATGACACGCTTTCCCCGCCAAGTGTTCGAAGTCGGCAGCGAACCCGACGTGCGATTCACGTTCGCAAACGAGCGCACCTTCCTCGCCTGGATCCGCACGGCACTCGCGCTGCTCGCCGGCGGTGTCGCCCTCGAAGTCCTTGGGCTCGACCTGCAGCCCGGCTTCCGCCTTGCGGCCTCCCTCGTGCTAGTGATCACCGGCACAATCACCCCCATCCTCAGCTGGCTCTCCTGGGTGCGCTCGGAGCGCGCGCTCCGGCTGGGGCAGCCGCTGCCCGCATCCCTGCTCGGCCCGACCCTGACCGTCGCGGTGACGGCCGCGGGCGTGTGCCTGATCCTGGGCATTGTGCTGAGGTGACCCCCGATCCGCCGATCGATCCGGGCCTGCAGCCAGAGCGAACCGAGCTCGCCTGGCGCCGCACCGCCCTCGGCGTCGGGGTGGGGTCGCTGGTCTCGATCCGATTGCTGCCGGCGACGTACGGCGACCCCCTCTGGATGCTTCCCGGCCTAGCCGGAGTGTTCTTTGCCGGCACGGTCTGGGTTGCCGCCAGATTGCGCTATGCACAGACGAACACAGCGCTACGCGCCTCCGACGAGGGACGTCTGCCCGGCGGAATACTCCTGCTGACCATGGCGAGCTTCGCGGCGACCGCCGGCATACTCAGTCTCGGCCTTGTCCTGTTCACCTGATCAGCGGCCCTTCCCGGCAAGCCCGCTCAGGTGGGGACCAACCTGCCCGGTGAGGGATCCTACGGGGTCCGTCCCTTTACTGAGCTATCGGGAGGATGCATAGGGTGATTGTCATGAGCGAAGAGGGGTGGCGGGCCTTCCTGTCCGCGGACGGCGTCGATGACTGGGTAATCCTGCACGGCGGTCCAACGGCAGTGTTCAAGGTGGCATCGTTGCAGGACGCCGCTCGCCTTGCGGCGGCGGTAGCGGAGGTGCCTGGGCTCGGCCCGCGGACACTGCTGACCGCGGCATCGGATCGCCTCACGGTGAAACTGACCCGCGAAATGTGGGGCACGGAGCGGCAGCACGTCAATGTGGCGCGCGCGATCTCGGCCATCGCCCGGGAGCACGGGGCGGCGGGCGACCGGAGCGCAGCGCAAGAGGTTCAGGTGGCTGTCGCCGCTAAGCCACAGGCGATCGACCTGCCATTCTGGCGTACCGTGTTGGGCTATTCGCCGTTGCACGAGGACAACTGCATCGATCCCCTCGGCCAGGGGTCCACGGTGTGGATGCAGGACCTCGAGCCGTCCAAGTCGCTCAACCACGCGATGCACATCGACGTCTCGCTCGCCCGCGAAGAGATCCAGGCGCGTCTGGCAGCGGCCGTGACCGCCGGCGGACGCGTCGTCGATGATTCGGAAGCGCCCAGCGCGTGGATCCTCGCTGACCGGTCGGGAAACAAGGTCTGCCTCGCGGCATGGCCGGACGACGCTCGCCCCACCCGCGTGGACAACGACTCCGCTCATGGCCAGATGTGAAACTCGCCATTTGTCATCGACCATGTAATCCGATCGTGCGGTAACCGATCCCAATCGCTCGCGCTCCGGCCGCACGCGATCTCCCCACGGGTGCACCGCCCGCATAGGGATCCCAGCGGGCGCCGCACGAGGCGTACTCGTGG
>NZ_JBFUFC010000165.1:0-8678 GCF_056403635.1 Microbacterium sp. P2_F9
CTCAGCGGCGTCCTCGGCCCGCTCGATCTCGAGAATCGGATGGTGTTTCGCCAGAGTGACGACGCCGTAGATCGCGATCAGCCCGGCGACGGCGAAGCCGACGAAGGCCCACGGCGGCGCCGTGGCCGCCTCCTGCAGCACGGTGAGTCCGATGGCGACCGCGACGATCGGGTCGATGACGGTGAGGCCGGCGATCACGAGATCCGGCGGGCCGACCGCATAGGCCGTCTGCACGAAGTAAGCGCCGATCGCGACGGCGGCGATCAGGGCGATCAGGCAGAGCAGCGTGAGCCACTCGAACGCGCCGTCCTTGACCCGCTCGATGACCACCTTCGCGAGGGTGGCCACGAAACCATAGATGACGCCCGACGCGACGATGTAGAACAGCGCCTGGCCGCGTTTGCGCAGCCACAGCCAGAGTCCGGCGAGCACGACGAGCACCACACCCAGCAGGGACAGGATGATGACGAGCTCGCGGACGGTGACCGGGTTCTCAACGGCGAAGAAGGCCGCGATCGTCACGAAGATGAAGATGCCGCCGACACAGGCGATGATCGCCCGGATCGACTGCTTCGTCGGCTTGACGCCGGTGACCCGCGAGTTGAGCAGGGTGGTGATCACCAGCGAGACGGCGCCGATCGGCTGGACGATGATCAGCGGGGCGAAGGCGAGAGCGGCCAACTGACAGCCGATAGCCAGGCCGAGCATGACTGTGCCGGACACCCACGATGGCCGCCGGAACAGGCTGCCGAGCTGGCTGAGGCTCAGGCCGGTCGCCCCCGACGCACCGCTGAGTCGTGCGACCTTGGCGACTCCCCGGTGCTGATACTGCGCACCGAACGACATGAACACCGCGCCGAGCAGCGCGAGCGGAATGCCGAAGAGAATCGCCGGGTCCTTGAAGAAGCCGATGAGGCCATCGGTCATGTCGTTGAGGGTCACCCCGGCCGCCCAGATCACCCTTTGACACTAATCGCAGTGAGCCCTCGGTAGGCTCAAGGCGTGGCCGTTCTGCCGATTCGCATCATGGGAGACCCCGTCCTGCACGCTCCGGCGGTGCCGGTCGGGGACATCACCGAGGAGGTGCGCACCCTCGTCGCCGACATGTTCGAGACGATGGATGCCGCGCCCGGCGTGGGGCTCGCCGCCCCGCAGGTCGGGGTGGCATTGCGCATCTACACCTACTCGTATCAGGACGACGAAGGCCGGCCATGGCGCGGGGTGCTGATCAACCCAGAACTGTGGATGCGCCCGCTCGAGCCCGGCGACCCCGACCCGGACGACGAGTCGGAGGGCTGCCTGTCGTTCCCCGGCGAGCGGTTCCCGCTGCGTCGGTCCGAGGCGGTGCRGGTCACCGGCACGGACCTCGACGGCGAAGCCGTGCGGATTGAGGTGGACGGCTGGCGTGCGCGCATCATGCAGCACGAATTCGATCATCTGGACGGCATCCTGTACGTCGACCGGCTGAGCGACGGCGATTGGAAGACGGTGCAGAAGATCGCGCGCAAGCGCGGCTGGGGGCGGCCGGGACAGGCCTGGACTCCCGGCGTCGACGACATCGAGGCGTGACCGCCGCTGCCTGACGGAAAAGCCGCAGGAAAAGGCGAAGGCCCGGGGTGGAAGCCCGAGCCTTCATTTGAGAGCCGCGCAGATGACGCGGATTTCTCGCTCCCCCACTTGGACTCGAACCAAGAACCTATCGGTTAACAGCCGATTGCTCTGCCAATTGAGCTATGGAGGAATGCGCCCCCGCTTCGCGAAGGCAACCCGACTATCTTAGCAAATCCCGAGGGCACTTCACGACGCGATGAGCCGACGGTCTGCCTCGGCGCTCGGTGTCCACAGCAGATCGTGCGTTGCGCCGCCGTAGGCGATCGGGTGCCCGGCCCGCAGGACCAGCACGTCGGCCGCCAGGTCGCGGACGACCTCGGGATCATTCGTCACCGCGACCACCGACATCCCACGATCCCGACGACGCAGGATGGCATCGCGCGTCGCGATTCGCACTTCGGGGTCGAGATTCGCGAATGGCTCGTCGGCGATCAGCAGGCGTGGCTGCAGCACCAGGGCCCGTGCCATGGCGACGCGCTGACGCATCCCGGCACTCAGTTCGTAGGGATACTTGGCGACCGCTCCGAGCGGGAGCATGAGTTCGTCCAGCAGCGTCGCCACTCGCACGGCAAGCGCCTGCCGATTGACCCGGTGGTCGCGTGAGGTGATCGGCGCGCCGATCACATCGCCCACCGTGATCCGGGCGGGCAGGGTCGCGCCGGCGGACTGGGCGAGGTAGCCGGTCAGGTAGGTGAGCTCCCGCTGCGCCCGGCCCGGCCGGCGGACGGGGATGCCGAGCACATAGGCGTCACCGCCGACGACTGCCAAACCAGGAGCGTCGACACCGGAGAGGATCGTGGCGAGACTCGACTTGCCTGCGCCGGTCGGCCCCATGATCGCGAGGGCCCCGGCATGCGGAAGCGTGAAGCTCACGCCGTCGACCACGCGCACATCCTTCGCGGCGCGGGTGGTGCGCGCGACACTGAGGTCGACGGCGCGGATGGCGACATCGGCATCGCGACGGCGGGACATGCCCTCATCCTGCCGTGCGCGCCTTCCTGACGCCAGCGACTCGCGGCGATCAGCTGTCGAGGACGAGTCGCTGCCGCTGGGCGTCGAGCTCGCGCAGGCGGATCCGGATGCGTCGTCCTTCGTCGGAGTTCGGAGGAACGCGCTGGATCGCGCCGAGCAGTTCGCTCTTCTCCTGATCGACCATCCGGGCGATGAGGCGACGGGCGAGATCGGAGGCCGAGGCGACGGCGTGATCGTCGTCGCGGGCCGGGAAGTCCGAGGTGAGCAGTTCGGCAGCCAGCGAGCGGAACGGCTCGCGCACGGTCCCCACGGCGTCCGCCGCCCATCCGGGCCGATCCATGTCGGGGGCGGCCGCGACGGCGCTTCGGACAGCGTCGAGGGCCGGATGCCGGAACGGCAGGTCGACCGCCTGCCGGCGCAGCTCGGGGTCGAGGCGATGCCCGAACTGCAAGAAGCCCATCAGCGCGTCGCGCTCGAGTGCGACCTCGGCCGTCCGAGGCAGCGATCGCATGGTCACGCGGACGATCGGCGCGCCGTCGGACTCGTCGCCGACAGGTTCGACGGCGGCCTCGGGAGCGTGCCGCGCGCCGCGACCGGCGCGTTCGACCTCGCGCCGGACATCCTCCGTATCCATGCCGAGTCGCCGCGCAAGCACCCGCACGTACTCCGGCTGCAGGAGCGGGTCGCGCAGCTCGGCGACGACCGGAGCGGCGGACCGCAGCGCGCCGACGCGGCCCTCCACGGACGCGAGGTCGAAGCCCGTGATGCGCTGGTCGAGCACGAACTCCACCATCGGCACCTTCTCGTCCACGATGGTGCGGACCGCCCCGTCGCCGCGGCGCAGCCTGAGATCGCAGGGGTCGAGCCCGTCGGGTCCGACCGCCACGTAGGTCTGGGCGTTGAACCGCTTGGCATCGGCGAACGCGCGGATCGCGGCCTTCTGGCCCGCGGCATCCGGATCGAAGGTGAAGACCACTTCGCCGGCCGTCGAGTCGTCGCCCATGACGCGGCGGAGCGCAGTGATGTGATCTGAGCCGAAGGCGGTGCCGCAGGTGGCGATGGCGGTCGTGACGCCGGCCAGGTGGCAGGCCATCACGTCGGTGTACCCCTCGACCACGACCACCCGATGGCTTCGGGAGATCTCGCGCTTGGCGAGGTCGAGCCCGTAGAGCACCCCCGCCTTCTTGTAGAGCGGCGTCTCGGGGGTGTTGAGGTACTTCGGCCCGTTGTCGTCATCGAACAGGCGGCGGGCGCCGAAGCCGATCACCTGGCCGGTGACATCGCGGATCGGCCAGACCACGCGACCGCGGAAGCGGTCGTAGACGCCGCGCTGGCCCTGCGAGACGAGCCCGCTGGTGATGAGCTCGTCCCGGGTGAAGCCCTGCACGGTGAGTGCGTCGAGCATCGCCGACCAGCCCTTGGGTGCGAAGCCGACTCCGAAATGCGCGGCAGCGCCCGCGTCGAACCCGCGCTCCCCGAGGAAGCGGCGGGCGATGTCGGCCTCTGCCGTCGGCAGCTGCGACCGGAAGAACTCCGCCGCTGCCGCGTTGGCGGCGTACAGCCGCGTGCGACCGGTGTTCTCGGGAGCGGCCCCGCCGTCCTCGTAGTGCAGCGTGTAGCCGATCCGCCCGGCCAGCCGCTCCACAGCCTCGGTGAAGGACACGTGGTCCATCGCCCGGAGGAAGGAGTACACATCGCCGGACTCGCCGCAGCCGAAGCAGTGGTAAAAGCCTGCCTGCGCGCGCACGTTGAAGCTCGGACTGCGCTCGTCGTGGAAGGGACACAGGCCCTTCATCGCGCCGACCCCGGCGGATTTGAGGGCGACCCGCTCGCCGATGATGTCGGCGATGTTCGTGCGGGCCTTCACCTCGTCGACGTCGGCCTGCCGGATGCGCCCGGCCATCAGTGCCTCACCGGGATTGCGATCGCGGATGCCGCGAAGTGGCCGGGACGCGACGCCCCGGGTGCCCACACGCCGATCGAGGCCGCGTCGATCTCGCCGACGAGGCGGCCATGCCACGCGATCGCCAGCTGGTCGGTCAGGCTCGCGACCTGATCGACGACGACACGGCGGCGCGCGGCATCCGTCGTCGCCACAGCGAAGTCCTCGGCGTACAGCGCATCGAGCGCGTCCGGCTTCTCCCAGAGTGCCGAGGCGAGGCGCCGCAGCACTCGGCGCTGCTCCTTATAGAGCGCCTTGCGGCCCTCGATCGACACCACGACCGCGCCGATGATGCCCTTGAGCACCGCCATCTCGGCCTCGACCACCCTCGGCACGATGACGTGCGCGCGGTACCGGGTGAGGGTGGAGAGACCATACGCCTCACGGGTGGCCGAGGTCGCCGCGCGGGCGAAGCGCCCGATGAGGTCGGAGGTGAGGTTCTTCAGGCGGGCGTGATCGGCGCGCGTCCCGTTGAACGACGCGATCCATTCCGGGAGGCGCATGAGCCGGTACAGCGCGTCGGCGAGCTCGTCGCGGGCGAAGTCGAACCCGACCCACGCCTGGATCGCGGTGAGCAGAGCGTCGTGCTCGGCCACATCCGCCAGCCGGGTCGGGTCGAGATAGCCGTTGACCACTGCGTCCTCGAAGTCGTGGACGGAGTATGCGATGTCGTCGGAGAGGTCCATGACCTCCGCCTCGATGCACCGGACGCGCCCCGGCGCGCCCGCGCGCAGCCAGCGGAACACCGCCTCGTCGTCGGGGTACACGCCGAACTTGAGCCGGCCGCCGGCATCGGGGAGGGGGTGCTCGAAGGTCCAGGGGTACTTGCAGGCGGCGTCGAGGCTGGCCCTGGTGAGGTTGAGCCCGAAGCTCGCACCCGAGTCATCGACGACCTTGGGCTCGAGGCGKGTGAGGATCCGGAGCGTCTGGGCGTTGCCCTCGAAGCCGCCGAAGTCCTCTGCCCAGTCGTTCAGCGCGCGCTCGCCGTTGTGCCCGAACGGGGGGTGCCCGAGATCGTGGCTGAGGCACGCGGTGTCGACGACGTCGGGGGCGAGCCGCAGCGCGGTCGCCAGCTCCCGGCCGACCTGGGCCACTTCGAGGGAGTGGGTGAGGCGGTTGCGGGCGAAGTCCGCGGGGCTCGCCGGGCTCAGCACCTGGGTCTTGGCCGCGAGCCGCCGCAGTGCGGCGGAATGGAGGACCCGGGCGCGATCCCGCGCGAAGTCATCGCGCAGCGACCGGTGGCGCTCGGGATGGAAGCGCTCGGCATCCGTCTCGTCGTACCCCTCCGGCCGCTCCGCTGCGACCCCCACCGCGCCCGATCCGTCGGGCACCACAGCGCCGTCAGCCGCCACTGTGGTCGAGTTCCGCTTCGGCGAGCGCGCAGGATGCCTCAGCCCCGAGTTCGCGCGAATCCAGCCACCCATCGGGCAGAGCCGGACGCTTGGGCGTGCCGGCGCGACCGCGCTGGCCCTCGGCGGCAGCGCCGGGATACGGGGCATCCCACTCCATCGTGGCCAGCAGCTCATCGATCTCGGCGAGGCTCGAGGCCGTCGCGAGCTGGGCTCGCGTCTCCCCGCCGACCGGGTAGCCCTTGAAGTACCAGGCGACGTGCTTGCGGATGTCGCGGCAGCCGCGGGCTTCGTCTTCGAGGAATTCGACGAGCAGCTCCGCGTGACGGCGGAATGCCGCGGCGACGAAGCCCAGGGTCGCGTCCACGGCGGCGTCGGCGCGTTTCGTCTCGCTTCGCTCGCTCAACGACCGGGGGCCGCCGAGGGCGCGGGCGAGATCACCGAACAGCCACGGCCGGCCGAGGCAGCCGCGCCCGACGACGACGCCGTCGCAGCCGGTCTCGGCCATCATGCGCACGGCGTCTTCGGCGGACCAGATGTCGCCGTTGCCCAGCACGGGAACAGACGTCACGGCCCCTTTGAGCTTCGCGATCGCCGACCAGTCCGCCTGCCCGGAGTAGAACTCCGCCGCGGTGCGGGCGTGCAGGGCGACGGCGGCGACGCCGGCGTCTTCGGCGATGCGGCCGGCTTCGAGGTAGGTCAGGTGGTCGGCGTCGATGCCCTTGCGCATCTTGATGGTCAGCGGCACGTCTCCCGCGGCGCGGACGGCGCCCGTGACGATGTCGCGGAAGAGCTCGCGCTTCCAGGGAAGTGCCGCTCCCCCGCCCTTGCGGGTCACCTTCGGGACGGGGCATCCGAAGTTCAGATCGATGTGATCGGCTCGGTCTTCGGCCACCAGGATCCGCACGGCCTCTGCGACCGTCGTCGGGTCGACGCCGTAGAGCTGGATCGACCGAGGCGTCTCGGACTCGTGATGGGTGATCAGGCGCATCGTCGTCGCGTTGCGCTCCACGAGAGCACGGGACGTGATCATCTCGCTCACGTACAGCCCGGCGCCGTATTCGCGGCACAGGCGGCGGAACGCGGTGTTCGTGATCCCCGCCATCGGCGCGAGCACGACGGGTGCGTCGAGCTCGATCGGTCCGATGCGCAGAGCGCGGGACGGGGCGAGGGTAGGGGTCACTTCACCATTCTCCCAGATCCAAGGCGACCGGCACCTGAATGCGGCCTTAGCCTGGACAGATGACGACTGAGTCCACGAAGATCGCGCTGCGCGACATCCCGTTCCACACCGCCGATGGGCAGACCCGAACCCTGGGCGATTTCGGCGATGGGGTGCTGCTCGTCGTGAATGTGGCGTCGAAGTGCGGACTCACCCCGCAGTACGCGCAGCTGGAGGCGCTGCAGCGGGCGTACGACGATCGCGGGTTCACCGTGCTCGGGTTCCCCTGCAACCAGTTCGGCGGCCAGGAGCCGGGCTCGATCGACGAGGTCGTCGAGTACTGCACGACCACGTGGGGTGTGAGCTTCCCGATCCAGGACAAGATCGAGGTGAACGGCGACGACGCCGCCCCGCTGTACGCGGCACTGACTTCGGCCCCGAATCCGGAGGGTGTGACGGGACCGATCACGTGGAACTTCGAGAAGTTCGTGCTGACGCCCGACGGCGACGTGCACCGGTTCTCGCCGCAGATCAAGCCCGACGACGAGGCGATCGTCTCGCTGATCGAGTCGCACCTCGCCCGCTGACGCCGATTCGCGCCCCCGAAGGAGCGCGAAACCCGGCGATCAGGCCGCGGACTCCGCGTTTTCGCGGTGCTCCGCCCACACCTGGCGGGTGATCTGCGTGAACGCCTCGGGCGGCTGCGCGCCGGAGACGCCGTACTGTCCGTCGATCACGAAGAACGGCACGCCGTTGATTCCGTAGGCCCGCGCCTGCGCCTGATCGGCGTGCACGTCGGCGAGGAAGCGCCCGCTGCGCAGCGCCTCACGCGCGGCGTCGGCGTCGAGTCCGACATCCGTCGCCAGAGCGACCAGTTCGTCCTCACGGCCGAGGTGGCGCCCTTCGGTGAAGTACGCCGACATCAAGCGCTCGACGAGTTCGAGCTGCCGTCCGTTCTGCTTCGCGAAGTGCAGCAGCTCGTGCGCCTTGACCGTGTTCGTGTGCTTCAGCAGATCGAAACGGTACTCGAGGCCCGCCTCCGCCGCGACGCCGGTCACGCGTTCGAGCATCTGCGAGGCCTGGGCAGGAGAGATGCCCTTGTGGTTCGCGAGGTAGGCGGATTCGTCGCCCTCGAAGTCGACGGGAGTGTCGGGAGACAGCTCGTAGGAGTGGTAGGTCACCTCGACGAGCGGCGCGTCGTCATCGGCGGATGCCTCGGCCAGCCCCTTCTCGAGATTGCGCTTGCCTATGAAACACCACGGGCACGCGATATCCGACCAGACTGAAATTTGGATTTTATCGACCATGATCAGGGATTTTCCTCGTTATGTAGCACCTCGGGTGCAGAGCAGATTTGCCGCACGACCCTCACGACAACCGAACGCGGTGCAGTGTCATTCCCTGCCGCGACTAGATCGCGGTCGGCTCCGGATTCGGGTCGTCCGGTTCGTCGCCGACCGCTAGCTCGATCACGATCTCGGCGAACGATCTCGACTTTGCTACCCGATCCAGGGAGAAGTCTTCCGACTCCGCGACGCTGGAAGCCTCGGCGACTACAAGATCTGTGGCTTCCTTAACTGCGTCCTTCTCGACGGCAATCTCGATCATGGCGAGCTTCGTCAACTGGGCCGGACTATAGATC
>NZ_JBFUFC010000166.1:0-13923 GCF_056403635.1 Microbacterium sp. P2_F9
GCCTTCGGCGGCGTCGCGCCGGGTGGACCAGGCTTCGTGCACCGCGTCGAGGATCTGCCCGAACGATGGCGACCCGGCCCGCGGTGCCGGYGGAAAGTAGGTGCCGGCGAAGAAGGGTCCGCCGTCGGGGGTGGCGAACACGCTCAGCGGCCAGCCGAGATGCGGAGTGAACGCCGCGGCGGCGGCCATGTACGCGCCATCCACCTCCGGGTGCTCCTCGCGGTCGACCTTGATCGCCACGAAGTCCTGGTTCAGGCGCGCGGCGAGCGCGGCATCCTGGAACGACTCCCGCGCCATCACATGGCACCAGTGGCAGGTCGAATAGCCGATCGACACGAACACCGGCACGTCGCGCCGGCGCGCCTCGGCGAAGGCCTCCTCGCCCCACGGATACCACTCGACCGGGTTGTCGGCGTGGGCCCGCAGGTAGGGGCTCGCGGAGGCGGCCAGGCGCGAGTTCACGGCATCCCCGGTCAGTTGACCTCGTCGGGGTGCGCGCTGACGCGACCCGAGCCGTCGCCGGTGTCGAGCGTGTCGATCGCGGCGACCTGGGCGGCGCTCAGCTCGAAGTCGAAGATGTCGAGGTTCTCCTCGAGCCGTTCGCGGCGCACCGACTTCGGGAACACGATGTTGCCGTGCTGGACGTGCCAGCGCAGCACGACCTGCGCGGGCGTCTTGCCATGGGCGACTGCCGCGGCCGCGACCGGCTGCGTGCCGAACAGGTCGTACTTGCCCTGGCCGAGCGGTCCCCACGCCTCGATCTTCACGCCGTGCGCGGCGGCCCAGTCGGTGATCTCACGCTGCTGATGGGCCGGGTGCAGCTCGATCTGGTCGACGGCCGGGGTCACACCGGTCGCGGCGACGATCTTCTCCAGGTGCGGCACGAGGAAGTTCGACACTCCGATGCTGCGCGCGAGCCCGGCATCCCGCAGCTCGATGAGCTTCTCCCAGGCGTGCAGGTAGTTGTCGCGGGCCGGGGTGGGCCAGTGGACGAGGTAGAGGTCGACCTGGTCGAGACCGAGCTTGTCGAGACTCTCCGCGAGTCCGGCGGCGGGTTCGTCGCCGTCGTGCCGGTCGTTCCACAGCTTCGTCGTGACGAACAGGTCGCCACGGGCGAGGCCGCTCGCTGCGATCGCGGCGCCGACGCCCGTCTCGTTGCCGTAGATCGCCGCGGTGTCGATGTGGCGGTAGCCGACCTCGAGCGCCTCGGCAACCGCGCGTTCGGTGTCATCCGCCGGCACGCGGAACACTCCGTAGCCGAGCTGAGGGATGAGGTGGCCGTCGTTGAGCTGCACGGAGGGAACTGTCATCAGTCCACCCTAGAAGGTGGATAGAGCCCGGCGTCCGGGTCGCTTGCGCGGGGCGGATCAGTCTGCCTGCCTCGGAGGCCACGGCGATAGGGACGCCCGCGCCCTTTGCGTCGAACCGGTCGGTACCGCGGCATCGGCGTGGCGAGCGGATCGCGTTTGGCTTGGGCGTCGGCATCCCACCCGCTGCGCATCCTCCACTTCCTGCGAAGGTCGTTGACCGTGCGCGCAAGGATCGAGATGGCGTCCGGCGTCAGCCGGTACCAGCGGAAGCGCTCCTCTGCTCGGACGTCGACGAACCCGGCGTCGCGCAGCACCCGCAGATGCTTCGACACGGCCGTCCGGCTGATCCGGAACTCAGTGCCGATCACCTCCGCCAGCTGACCCGATGTGTGCTCACCGCTCGCGAGGATGTCGACGATCCTGCGCCGCGCCGGCTCGGCCATGGCTTCGAAAGGATGCATCGTCGGAGGCTATGGCTCCGCCTTTTCGCGGCGGACTCGCGTGCCTCAGCGGTGGGAAAGAACAGGGGGCGCACCGTTGCGGAGGAGAGCGTCGGGCAACTATCCCGAAATGTCGGGCACCTTCGCAAACCTCACTGAACTTCGCGTTCACACGACTGCATCGCCGGACGACCAGGGGACGTCCGGCACCGCACGATCGTCCTGTTCCTCATTGAACTTGGCACTCACAGGGGCCGCACCTGGAGCGCGGCTCAGTTCCGGCTCCACTCGGGCTCCACGCGGGGTCGTGTGAACATGAAGTTCAATGAGCCTGGAGAACATGTCTGAACCTCGACACCCCGGAGGGCCGCGCGGCTCGAAGACGGCCCGACCGGGCAAAATCAGTCCGTGCGCTCGACCGGCCACTGCAGCTCGGTCACCCACTCCTCCTGCGGCAGCGGCGCCGAGACGAGATACACCTCGCGGCACGCCCCCGCGAAGCGATAGCCGTTCTGCTCGATCCACTCGTTCAGCGCCATCCACGAGTCGCCCATGCGCGCCATGACCCCGTGGTGGATGAGCGTCGCGGCGAGCGGCACGGCGTCAAGCGTGACCTCCGTGAACTCACCCGCGCGATCGCCGGGTTCGGCGGGGAACCCGACATGGACAGCTACCGATCCGCTCTCCGACTGCATATCGGTGCCCTCGCCGGTGTAGTAGATCGTCGATGGATCGCGCAGGGGAATGCCGGCGGACTGGAGGGCGGGGATCAGCCGGTCGTAGAGCGGGCCGATCACCGGTCCGATGTTCTCCGGCCCGAATCCGGGCGCCGAGCCGACCACCTCGTGCAGGTGGACAGCAGGAAGCGCCTTCAGCCGCACGGCTGTGCTCGCAGCGGACATGGGGACTTCTCCTTCCAGGGCGGGCCGGCGCCGGTCCATGGTTTACATGATCCTCCCCATGCTCGGTACGATCGAAGGCTATGCCCGCGCCCGAACCCGTGATCTCCTACCCGCCGGAGCTGCCCGTCAGCGCCGCCCGGGACGAGATCGCGCGCGCCATCCGCGACCACCAGGTGGTGATCGTCGCGGGTGCCACCGGATCGGGCAAGACGACCCAGCTGCCGAAGATCTGCCTCCAGCTCGGCCGCACGAACATCGCGCACACGCAGCCGCGCCGGATCGCCGCTCGCTCGATCGCCGAGCGCATCGCCGAGGAGCTCGAGGTGCCACTGGGATCGACGGTCGGCTACAAGGTGCGCTTCACCGACAAAGTGACCGCCGACACCCGCGTCGCGCTGATGACCGACGGCATCCTGCTCAACGAGATCCACCGCGATCGCCTGCTCCGCCGCTACGACACGATCATCGTCGACGAGGCCCACGAGCGTTCGCTGAACGTCGACTTCCTGCTCGGGTATCTGACCCGGATGCTCCCTCAGCGTCCCGACCTCAAGGTGATCATCACGTCGGCGACGATCGATCCGGAGAGCTTCGCGAAGCACTTCGCGGATGCCGCGGGCAACCCCGCCCCGATCATCGAGGTGTCCGGCCGCACCTATCCCGTCGAGATCCGGTATCGCCCGCCGATGACCGAGCAGGCGAGCGAGAAGAAGGGGGCCGCGGAGCCCGACGACGTCGACGCGATCGTGACGGCCTTGCGCGAACTCGATCGCGAGCCCGCCGGCGACGTGCTCGTCTTCCTTCCAGGGGAGGCCGAGATCCGCGACGCGATGGACGCCGTCCGGGGCGCGTACGCGAAGGATGCCGCGCCCACCGAGGTGCTCCCCCTCTACGGGCGACTGAGCTCGGCTGAGCAGCATCGGGTGTTCGAGCGGTCGCAGGTCGCGGGCGTCCGCCGCCGCGTCATCCTTGCGACGAACGTCGCCGAGACGAGCCTGACCGTGCCAGGCATCCGGTACGTCATCGACACCGGCACGGCGCGCATCTCGCGCTACAGCAGCCGCAGCAAGATCCAGCGCCTGCCGATCGAGGCGATCTCGCAGGCGTCGGCGCAGCAGCGCGCGGGGCGAGCGGGGCGCACCGCCCCGGGCATCGCGATCCGGCTGTATGCCGAGGAGGACTTCGACCGACGCTCCGAGTTCACCGAGCCGGAGATCCTGCGCACGAGCCTGGCCGCCGTCATCCTGCAGATGCTCGCACTCGGGTTCGGCGACGTCACGTCGTTCCCGTTCCTCACGCCCCCCGACTCACGCGGGGTCAAAGCCGCGTTCGACCTGCTCCTGGAGATCGGCGCGGTCGAGACCGGCGCACCCCGCCTCACCGATCTCGGCCGCAAGATCTCGCGGCTGCCGATCGACCCGCGGTTCGCCCGCATGCTCATCGAGGCGGAGCGCACCGGCGTGCTGCCTGATGTGCTCGCGATCGTCGCCGGACTGTCGATTCCGGATGTTCGCGAGCGCCCCGAGGAGCGCCGGGAGGAGGCCGACCGCCTGCACGCCCGGTTCACCGACCCCACCAGCGACTTCCTCTCGCTGCTCAATCTGTGGAACCACCTGCAGGAGCAGCAGAGCGCCCTCGGCTCCAGTGCGTTCCGCCGCCTGTGCCGGGCCGAGCATCTGAACTACGTGCGCGTGCGGGAGTGGGCCGATGTGCACCGCCAGCTCGGCAGCCTCGTCGGCCGCCGACGGACGGATGCCGCTGCCGACGGTCCCGCAGCGGATCCGGACGCCATCCACAAGGCGATCCTCTCCGGCCTGCTGTCGCACATCGGGATCATCGACGAGCGCACGACCACCGCCCGTGGCCGGCCCGAGGCCCAGACCCGCAAGTCGGCTCAGGCCAGTCGCGACTACCTCGGAGCCCGCGGGGCCCGCTTCGCGATCTTCCCCGGCTCCGGACTGCGCAAGAAGCCGCCCACCGCGGTCATGGCGGCCGAGCTGGTGGAGACCAGCCGCCTGTTCGCCCGCACGGTCGCGGCGATCGACCCGGAGTGGGCGGAGCCGCTGGCCGGAGACCTCGCCAAGCGCCGGCTGAGCGAGCCGCACTGGTCGAAGAGCTCAGGCGCGGCCGCCGCGTACGAGAAGGTGACCCTGTTCGGCGTCGACATCGTCCCTCGGCGCCGCGTCCAGCTCGCGCGCGTCGACCGTCCGCTCGCCCGGGAGCTGTTCCTGCGTCACGCGCTCGTGGAGGGCGACTGGGACTCCTCGTATCTGGACAAGCGCCTCACCGCCTTCGAGAGACGCAACTTCGAACTGCGCCGCCGGCTGGAGAAAGTCGAGGAGCGTGAGCGTCGGCGCGACATCCTGGTCGGCGACGAGGCGGTGTACTCCTTCTACGACGCCCGCATCCCGCAGGACGTGTTCGACGCGCGCTCGTTCGAGACGTGGTGGCTGGATGCTCAGGCGCGCACGCCGCGCCTGCTCGACATGGCCGAAGCCGACCTCGTCGAGGGTGCGTCGCGCGGCGACGAGCGCGACTTCCCCGCCCGCTGGCTGCAGGACGATCAGGTGCTCTCCCTCGCCTACCGCTTCGAGCCGGGAGCGCCGGACGACGGGGTCACCGCGATCGTGCCGCTCGCCCTGCTGGCCCAGCTGCGCACGGACGGCTTCGACTGGCAGGTGCCCGGGATGCGGGACGAACTCATCGCCGGGCTCATCCGCTCGCTGCCCAAGGCGATCCGCCGTCACGTCGTGCCTGCCGCGGACTGGGCGGCCCGCTTCGCCGGAGAACTCGACGGACAGGGGCCGGAATCGCACGCCGGCCGCCCACCCGCCACGCTGCGCGATGCCCTCGCGGCGCGCATCCAACGCATCGCCAACAGCCCGGTCACCGCGGCGGACTTCGACCTCGACCGCGTGCCGCCGCACCTGCGGATCTCGTTCCGCGCCGTGGATGAGCGCGGCCGCGCCGTCGGCTCGGACCGCGACCTCGCCGTCCTCCAGCAGACGCTCGCCGATCGCGCCAGAGCCTCTGTGGCCAGGTCGCTGACGAAGGCCGAGGCCCCGACAACGCGCCCCGCCCCCCGCCAGGGCCCCACGCCACCCTCCCACCAGGGCTTCGCCGAGCAGTCCGGTCTGACCGACTGGACCTTCGGCGACCTCCCCGCCGTCGTCGACACCCGGGTCGCGGGCGGCGTCGTCCGCGGCTACCCGGCCCTCGTCGACGAGGGGGCCTCGGCGGCACTGCGGATCGAGGCGACCCCCGAGGCCGCGGCATCCGCCACCAGCGCCGGCGTCCGCCGGCTTCTGCTCCTCGCCGTCCCGTCGCCGTCGGCGTACGTGCTCGATCACCTGACCTCGAACGAGAAGCTCGCGCTCGCGGCCTCGCCCTATCCTTCGGCGAAGGCCCTCGTCGAAGATGCCCGCGCGGCTGTCGCGGATGCCGTCATCGCGCGCACCGTCCCGACCGGCGAGGTGCGCACGCGCGCCGAATTCGACCGCGTGCGCGACGCCCTCTCCGCTGTCGTCGTCGACGAGCTCTTCCAGGCGGTGTCGCTGAGCGCACGCATCCTCACGGCCGCGAGAGACGTCGAGCGCACGCTGCGCGGGCAGAACTCGCTCACGCTCCTCGGCGCGCTGAACGACGTCAAGGGCCAGCTCGCCGGCCTCGTCTTCCCCGGCTTCGTCGGGCGCACCGGGCTCGCCCGGCTCGCCCATCTGCCCCGCTACCTCGCCGCCGCCGGCGCGCGTCTCGCCGCCCTCGCGGACAATCCCGGTCGCGATCGGCAGCGGATGACGGAGTTCGAGCGGGCGGCCGTCCTCTTCGCCGAGGCCGGCGGCGTCGTGCCCGTCGCGACGGACGCTCCCCCGCAGCTCGTCCAGGCGCGCTGGCTGCTCGAGGAATACCGGGTGAGCCTGTTCGCGCAGACGCTCGGCACCGCCGAGGCGGTCTCGCTCCCCCGCATCCAAAAGGCGCTGCGCCCCTGAGCACAGCCCTCACCCTGGATGGGCGAGATCTGCCGTCACGTCGGGAATGCCCGCCCGTCGCGGCCAGTTGCGCCCTGCATGGCTGATGCGATCGTTTACACAGAGTTCGGCGGACCCGAGGTCCTGACCCTTTCCCAGATCCCCATTCCCGTTCCCGGAGCGGGCGAGATCGCCCTCCGGGTAGAGGCCGCAGGCGTCAATCCGATCGACTGGAAGCTGCGCAGCGGCCTCCGCCCGAGCGGCCCGATCGTCGAGCCCCGTGGAGTCGGGTCGGACGCCGCCGGCGTCGTGACCGCACTGGGCGACGACGTCGAGGGCTTCCGCGTGGGCGATCCGGTGGTCGTCGTCGGCGCGCAGGGCGCGTATGCCAGCGACATCGTCGTTCCCGCCGCCAAGGCGCACCCGCGGCCCCCGCAGGTCACGGCCGCGCAGGGCGCCGCCGTCGGCGTCCCCGCAGGCACCGCCTACCAGTCGCTGCGTTCGCTCGCCGTGGGCGCGGGAGACACCCTGCTCGTGCACGGCGGCTCGGGCGCGGTCGGCCAGGCCGCGATCCAGTTCGCAGTGCTCTGGGGCGCCACCGTCATCGCCACCGCCTCCCCGCGGCGCTTCGACCGCGTGCGCGCCCTCGGGGCGACCCCCGTCGAGTACGGCGACGGCCTCGAAGACCGCGTCCGCGCCGCCGCCCCGAAGGGAGTGACCGTGATCCTCGACGCGGCAGGCACCGACGACGCGCTCGCCGCCTCGGTGCGACTCCTCGACGACAAGTCCAGGATCGCGACGATCGTGCGCGGACGGGATGCCGCGGGCCTCGGTATCCGTGCGTTCGCGGGCGGCAGCCCTGAACCTCTCACCGCGCAGCAGCTGACGTGGCGCGCCGAGGCGATCCCGGTGACGCTCGCGCTCATCGCGGCAGGCCGGTTCACGATCGAGCTCGGGCCGACGGTGCCGCTCGCGGACGCGCCCGAGGCGCACCGCCTCGTGCAGGAAGGCGTCGACGGCAAGGTCGTGCTCGCTCCCTGATCGCCCCGGGAGAAACACTGCGACACAGCGATTTGCCGCAATCCCAGGGGGGCATGGAACGATGTCGGGATGACCGATTCGTCCACCCCGCCCGCCGACGTCGACGGCGAGGCATCCGCCCCCCTGGGATTCGCCACGCTGCAGGTGCAGGCGGGGTACCGGGCGGGGGTGCCGCAGAACACGGCGATCTCGCCGATCTACCAGTCGAACGCGTATGAGTTCGCCTCGCTGGCAGACGCCCGCGACGTATTCGCGCTCACCAAGCTCGGCAACGTCTACAGCCGAAACGCCAATCCGACCCAGCTCGTGTTCGAGGAGCGCCTGGCGCTGCTCGAAGGCGGCCGCGCCGCGGTGGCCGTCGCCTCCGGCCAGGCCGCCACGGCGGGCGCGATCCTCGCGCTGGCATCGCGGGGTCACCACGTGGTCGCCGCCAAGCAGCTCTACGGCGGCACGGTCGACCTGGTCGCCGACTCGCTCGCCGACTTCGGCATCGATGTCACGTTCGTCGACCAGGACGACGTCGAAGGTTGGCGCGCCGCCGCGCGGCCGGAGACGCGCCTGTTCTTCGCCGAGTCGATCACCAATCCGCTCGCCACTGTGCTCGACATCCGCGCGATCGCCGACGTCGCCCATGAAGTCGGCGTGCCGCTCGTCATCGACAACACCGTGGCGACGCCGTACCTGCTGCGACCGGGCGACTTCGGCGCGGACATCGTGGTGCACTCGGCGACGAAGTACATCGGCGGTCACGGCACGGCCCTGGGCGGCGTGATCGTCGACATCGGCTCGTTCGACTTCGGCGCCGATCCCGCCCGCTGGCCGCAGTTCACGGCGCCCTACCCGCGCTTCGGCGACCTCGTGCTCTGGGAGCGGTTCGGTGCGGAGGGCCTCGCGCTCGCCGTGTACCTCAAGACGAAGTTCGTCCACGACTTCGGGCCCACTCTCTCGGCGTGGGGCTCCTTCCAGTTCCTGCAGGGCCTTGAGACCCTGGATCTGCGGATGCGTCGGCACCATCACCCCGGCCTGGAGTCCAGCCCGTGGCATGCGAACGCGGTACGGTACCTGCCCCGTGGCACGTCGGCCGTCTTCTCGTTCGACCTCGCCTCATCGGGTGACGCCGACCTCGACTGGGTCCGCGTCCAGCAGGTCGTCGACGGCCTCGAGGTGGTCAAGCTCGTGGCCAACATCGGCGACGCGCGCAGCCTGGTAAACCACCCCGCGTCGATGACGCACAGTCACCTCAACGCGGAGCAGCTCGCCGACGCGGGCATCGCACCCACCACGATCCGCCTGTCGATCGGGTTGGAGGAGACTGCCGATGTGATCGCCGACCTGGCGCGTTCACTGGATGTCGCGTTCGCGGCGCACCCGGGTGCTGCGCTCTCCGAACAGCTCTCGTCCGCGGACTGAGCCGAGCCGGTGCAACGAGAAACGCCCCGCCGATTGGCGGGGCGTTTCTCGTAGGTCGCAGCTGCTCAGTTGCCCGAGCGCCGCTTGTTGTAGACATCGAAGGCGACGGCGAGGAGCAGGACGAGGCCCTTGACGGCCTGCTGCCACTCGATGCCGATGCCCATGATCGACATGCCGTTGTTCAGGACACCGATGATCAGACCACCGATGATCGCGCCGCCGATCGTGCCGACACCGCCCTGGACCGCCGCGCCGCCGATGAAGGCCGCCGAGATCGCCTCGAGCTCGAAGCCGTCGCCAGCCTTCGGGCCGGCGAGGTTCAGTCGCGCGGTGAAGATCAGACCGGCCAGAGCCGCCAGCGTGCCCATGTTCACGAACAGCCAGAAGTCCACCCGGCGGGTCTTGATGCCGGAGAGCTCCGCTGCGTGACGGTTGCCGCCGATCGCGTAGATGTGACGGCCGAACACGGTCCGGTTCATCACGATGCCGTAGACCAGCACGAGGATGGCCAGGATGACCAGCGTCACGGGGATGCCCTTGTAGGACGCGAGCGCCCAGGCGAACCAGCCGATGACGAGGGCGATCAGCACGAGCTTGGTGATGAACCACGTGAGCGGCTCGACCTCCTGGCCGTACTTGCTGCGGCCGGAGCGCGTGCGCACCTGCTGAATCACGAACGCCGCGATCGCGAGGCCTCCGATGGCCAGCGTGAACAGGTCGGGGTCGGTGTCGGCGCCGAAGACGTTCGAGATGAAGCCGTTGCCGAGGGCGCGGTACTCGGTCGGGAACGAGCCGATGTTCGCGTTCTGGAGCACGACCAGCGCGAGGCCGCGGAAGATCAGCATGCCCGCGAGGGTCACGATGAAGGCGGGGATCCCGACAAAGGCGACCCAGAAGCCCTGCCATGCGCCGACGAGCGCGCCGATGATGAGCGACAGGATCACCGACAGCCACCAGGGCAGGCCCCACGTGACCGCGAAGACGCCGGAGCAGGCGCCGACGAAGGCCGCGACCGATCCGACCGACAGGTCGATGTGGCCCGCGATGATGACCATCACCATGCCGATGGCCAGAACGAGGATGTAGCCGTTCTGAACGATCAGGTTGGAGATGTTCTGCGGCCGCAGCAGGATGCCGTCGGTCAGGATCGCGAACAGCGCGACGACCGCGATGAGCGCGATGAAGATGCCGTTCTTGCCCAGATCGGCGAGGACGTGGCTCAGCCAGTTGGTGAACTTGTTCTCGGTCGGGTTGATGTTCGCGCCGACCGCGGTGTTGGTGGGGATGTTGTCGGACATGTTCGTGTTCTCCTGGCGCGCGTCAGCGCGGCTTCTCCATGGTCATGAGCTTCAGGACGGTTTCGGGTGTGGCCTCTTCGATCGGCAGCTCGCCGGTGATGCGCCCTTCGGAGAGCGCGTACACCCGGTCTGAGATGCCGAGGAGCTCCGGCAGCTCGGAGGAGATCACGATGATCCCCTTGCCGGATGCCGCGAGCTTGTTGATGAGGGTGTAGATCTCGTACTTCGCACCGACGTCGATCCCGCGGGTCGGCTCGTCGAGGATCAGGACATCGGGGTCCGAGTAGATCCACTTGGCGAGGACGACCTTCTGCTGGTTGCCGCCGGAGAGCTTGCCGGTCTTGACCAGGACGTTCGGGGCCTTGATGTTCAGGTCGCGACGGTACTGGTTCGCGATCTTGAACTCTTCGTTGTCGTCGACGAGCCCGCGCTTGGTGAGCTTGTGCAGCGACGCCATCGAGACGTTGCGCTTGATGTCCTCGATGAGGTTCAGGCCGTAGGACTTGCGGTCCTCCGTGGCGTACGCGATGCCGTTCTCGATCGCCTCCGCCACCGAACGGGTCTTGATCTCCTTGCCGCGCATGAACACCTTGCCGGTGATGCGCGACCCGTAGCTGTGCCCGAACAGGCTCATCGCGAACTCGGTGCGACCCGCGCCCATGAGCCCTGCGATCCCGACGATCTCACCGGCGCGCACGTTGATCGACACGTTGTCGACCATGACGCGGCTGGGATCCTGCGGGTGGTGGGCCGTCCAGTCCTCGACGCGCAGCAGCTCTTCGCCGATGTGCGGCTCGTGGTCGGGATAGCGGTGCTCGAGATCACGGCCGACCATGTCGCGGATGATGCGATCCTCGGTCACGTCGTCCTTGGCGATCGTCTCGATCGTCTTGCCGTCACGGATGACGGTGACGGTGTCGGCGACCTTCTTGATCTCGTTCAGCTTGTGGCTGATGATGATCGACGTGATGCCCTGGGCCTTGAGGCGCAGGATGAGGTCGAGCAGGTGGTCGGAGTCCTCGTCGTTGAGGGCCGCGGTCGGCTCATCGAGGATGAGGAGCTTCACTTCCTTCGAGAGGGCCTTGGCGATCTCGACGAGCTGCTGCTTGCCGACGCCGATCTGCTTGATCGGGGTGGTCGGGTTGTCGCGCAGGCCGACCTGGTCGAGGAGTTTCTGCGCCTCGAAGTTGGTCTTGTTCCAGTCGATGAGACCGAGGGGATTCTTGCGCTCGTTGTTGAGGAAGATGTTCTCGGCGATCGACAGGTGCGGGCTCAGCGCCAGCTCCTGGTGGATGATGACGATGCCCTTGGCCTCACTGTCGGTGAGGTTGCGGAACTGCACCTCCTCGCCTTCGAAGACGATGTCGCCTTCATAGGTGCCGTGGCCGTAGACGCCGGACAGCACCTTCATGAGCGTGGACTTGCCTGCGCCGTTCTCGCCGCAGATGGCGTGGACGGCAYCGCGCTCGACCTCGAAATTGACGTTCGAGAGCGCCTTCACGCCGGGAAATGTCTTGGTGATGCCCCGCATCTCCAGGATGTAGTTGGTCACTTTCTCCGACCTCCTCGTGGGGGACTGACAGTGGGGACGTACACGGGGCGACGGCGGTGAGGGTGGAGTTCCCCCACCGCCGTCGCGCTATCGAGCGGTGAGCTCGGCCGGATTACAGGCCGAGGTCTTCCTTCGACCAGTAGCCGGTGTCGACCAGAGCCGACTCGACGTTGTCCTTGACGACCGGGACCGGTGCGAGCAGGTACGAGGGAACGACCTTGACGTCGTTGTCGTACGTCTCTTCGTCGTTGACCTCGACCTCGTCGCCGTTCAGAACGGCGATGGCCATGCCGGCAGCGACCTTCGCGAGCTCGCGGGTGTCCTTGAAGATCGTCGCGTACTGCTCACCGGAGAGGATCGCCTTGACCGAGTCGACCTCGGCGTCCTGGCCCGAGATGATCGGCCACTCGTCGCCGACGGAGTAGCCGGCGTCGGTGAGCGCCGAGATGATGCCGCGCGAGATGCCATCGTACGGCGACAGCACAGCGTCGACCTTGGTGCCGTCGGAGTAGCTCGAGGTGAGGATGTCCTCCATGCGGCTCTGAGCGGTCTCGCCGTCCCAGCGCAGCGTGGCGGCCTGCTCGATCTCGGTCTGACCCGACTTGACGACCAGCGTGCCGTCCTCGATCAGCGGCTCGAGCACGTCCATGGCGCCGTTGAAGAAGAAGAACGCGTTGTTGTCGTCCAGCGAGCCGGCGAACAGCTCGATGTTGAACGGACCCGCGGGAGCGTCGGCCAGCGGCGCACCCTTGAGGTCGGTCAGGCCGAGGCCGTTGAGCACGGTCCACGCCTGCTGCTGGCCGACGAGGAAGTTGTCGAACGTCGCGTAGTAGTCGACGTTCTCGGTGCCCTTGATCAGGCGGTCGTACGCGATGACGGGGATGTCAGCGTCCGCGGCGGTCTGGAGGACCTCCGAGAGGGTCGTGCCGTCGATCGACGCGACGATGAGGGCCTTGGCGCCCTTGGTGATCATGTTCTCGATCTGCGAGACCTGCGTGGGGATGTCGTCCTCGGCGTACTGCAGGTCGACCTTGTAACCCTCGGACTCGAGCGCTTCCTGAACGGCCTTGCCGTCAGAGATCCAACGCTCCGAGCTCTTGGTCGGCATCGCGACGCCGATCAGGCCGCCATCTGCGCTGTCGCCGGAACCGCTGTCACCCGAGGTGCCCGAGCATGCCGTGAGCATGAGTGCTCCTGCCGCGACTGCGGCGATGAGGAACTTCTTGCCGTTGTTCACTGTGTGTGTCCTTTCATGGACGTCATCGTCTTGGTGGTGCCGATATTCAGTTGTTGCCTCGGGCCACCGGGGCATCCCGGCGGTCGTCGGAGTTCTGCCCGTAGACGTTCTGGTACCGGCTGTAGAGCCGGTCGATCGCGTCCTGCGGGATGGAGATGAGGGGGCCGCCCTGCTTGGCGAAGTGCACGGTGCGGGCGACGTCTTCGCACATGACCGCAGCCTTGACGGCGTCCTTCGCGGTCGCGCCGATCGTGAACGGGCCGTGGTTCTGCATCAGCACGGCGCGGGAGCGGTGCCCGGTGAGCGTCTCGACGATGCCTCGGCCGATCGAGTCGTCGCCGATGATCGCGAACGGGCCGACCGGGATCGGGCCGCCGAACTCGTCCGCCATCGCGGTGATGACGCAGGGGATCTCTTCGCCGCGGGCCGCCCAGGCGACTGCGTAGTCGGAGTGGGTGTGCACGACTCCGCCGACCTCGGGCATGTTGCGGTAGACGTAGGCGTGCGCGGCGGTGTCGCTCGATGGGGTGCGCTCGCTGCCGGGAGTGCCTGGGACGACGTTGCCGTCCAGGTCGCACAGGATCATGTTCTCGGGGGCGAGGTCATCGTACGAGACGCCCGAGGGCTTGATCACGAAGAGGTCGGCGCCGGGCACGCGACCCGAGACGTTGCCGCCGGTCCAGACGACGAGTCCGTAGCGGACGAGTTCGGAGTGCAGCGCGGCCACGTCGGCGCGAACCCGCGCGATGGCGACTTCGGTCTTCACTC
>NZ_JBFUFC010000167.1:0-8605 GCF_056403635.1 Microbacterium sp. P2_F9
GTGTCCGTGTGATCGTCGACCTCGAACAGCACCTCGTCGTTGACCATCAGCTCGAAGAGCTTGCTGCCCTCGGCCGTGCGGAAGACGATCGTCTCGCCATCCGTCACGTAGTTGACCGGGAAGATGTCGAGGACATCGCCGACGTGCGACACGAGGCGACCCAGCTCCTGGCCGGAGATCAGGCGCCAGCATTCCGCCACGGTCAGACTGACGAGGGGGTTCACGCCGGACTCGTTCGCATCCACGTCTCCATCCTGCCGCGATGCTCGGTCTCGCGGCAGGGGCATCGCCGTGAAAACGATCTATCCGGCGACGCGGATGAGCTTCTTGTTGACGAATTCGTCCGCCGCCAGCAGGCCCATCTCACGCGAGGTGCCCGAGCGCTTCACTCCCCCGAAGGGAAGCTCCGGCGAGTCCGCCAGCACGAGGTTGACGTAGACCATGCCCGCCTCGATCTTCTCGGCGACGCGGGCCGCCTGCTCCGGATCGGTCGTGAACACGTACGAGCCCAGGCCGAAGGTGGTGTCGTTGGCGATGGCGATCGCCTCGTCCTCCCCCGCAGCCTTGTAGACGACCCCGACCGGCCCGAAGAACTCCTCGCGATAGGCGTCCATGTCGCCGGTGACGCCCGTCAGCACCGTGCCCGGGTAGTACGCGCCGTCGCGGGTACCGCCGGTGACGAGCGTCGCGCCCTGCGCAACAGCCTTGTCGACCTGTTCGGCGAGGCGCTCGGCCGCGATGAGCGACGACAGCGGCCCCAGCACGGTGTCCTCGGCGAACGGGTCGCCCACCTTCGCCGCGCTCATGGCCGCGGTGAACTTCGCCAGGAACTCGTCGTACAGCCCGTCGACCACGATGAAGCGCTTGGCGGCGTTGCAGGACTGCCCGTTGTTGTCCAGTCGCGCATCCACGGCGGCCTGGACCGCACCGTCGAGGTCGTCGGTGGACAGCAGGATGAACGGGTCGGAGCCGCCGAGCTCCAGCGCGACCTTCTTGAGGTTGCGTCCGGCCACCTCGGCGACGGCCGCGCCGGCGCGCTCCGAGCCGGTCACCGAGACCCCCTGCACCCGCGGGTCGGCGATGACATCGGCGGCCTGATCGTTCGTGATGTACAGGTTGACGTACGCGCCCTCCGGCAGGCCGGCGTCCCGATAGATCTCCTCCATCGCGGCCGCCGAAGCCGGGCACTGCGAGGCGTGCTTGAGCAGGATCGTGTTGCCGATCGCGAGGTTCGGCGCCGCGAATCGCGCGACCTGGTAGTACGGGAAGTTCCAGGGCATGATGCCCAGGAGCACCCCGATCGGCGAGCGTCGGATCAGCGCGGTGCCCTCGCCCAGGATGTCGAACGGCTGGTCGCCCGTGATCTTGTCGACGTTGTCGGCGTAGAACTCCGTGATGTCCGCGGCGAAGTCGACCTCGCCGAGCGCCGCGGCGAGCGGCTTGCCCATCTCGCGCACCATCGTCGCGGCGAGCTCGTCACGGCGCTCACGATGCAGTTCGGCGACGCGCCGCAGCAGCGTGGCCCGCTCGGCGACGGGCGTCACGCGCCAGTCGCGGAAGGCGGCATCCGCAGTCCCGATCTTCCGATCCAGCTGCGCGTCGGTCAGCGTGTCGTAGGTGGCCAGCGTCTCGCCCGTGGCGGGGTTGACGACCGCGTAATCACTCATCCGTATCTCCGATTCGTCTTCAGACAGTCTGTCGCGCCTTGCGGGCGCTCGGGGGTGCGTCCATGGCGAGGGTCTCGCCGCGGAAGAAGGCCGGCCGCTTGATCGCCTGCCAGATCATGATGACGATCCCGAGCCCGATGATGACCATCCCGAGGATGAACACGATGCCGATCCCGCCGATCTGCGAGCCGCTGCCGTAGGCAGGGTCCATCGAGTCGATCAGGGTCGTGAAGAACAGCACCGCGAGGATGACGCCGCCGACGAGCGGGAACAGGAACGTGAAGAACACGTTGCGCACGGAGTCGAACCACTGCTTGCGGAAGTACCACACGCAGGCGAACGCCGTCAGCCCGTAGTAGAAGCAGATCATCATGCCGAGGGTGAGGATCGTGTCCCAGAGGGTGTCTTCGCTCACGACCCGCATGACGGCGTAGAACACCGACGCGACGACGGCCGACACGATGGTCGCGTACCCGGGGGTGAAGAAGCRGGGACTCACCTTGGCGTACGCCGGCGGCAGCGCCCCGTAGTGGCCCATCGCGAGCAGCGTGCGCGCCGGTCCGACGAAGGTGGACTGCAGCGACGACGCGGAGCTGGTGAGCACCGCGAGCGAGACGAGGAACGCGAGCGGGCCGAGGATCGGACCGGACAGGTGGAAGAAGACGTTCTCCTGGATCTGCTCGTTGCCCA
Source organism: Microbacterium sp. P2_F9 (assembly GCF_056403635.1). Lineage (NCBI taxonomy): Bacteria > Bacillati > Actinomycetota > Actinomycetes > Micrococcales > Microbacteriaceae > Microbacterium > Microbacterium sp. P2_F9. The sequence continues at coordinate 2,358 of NZ_JBFUFC010000167.1, forward strand.
GGCCCAACTCCCCCGTGCCGACGCCCGCGAACATGATCATCGCGACGGCCAGCAGCAGGTACAGCAGGACGATGATGAGCACGGTCCCGGTCGCGGCGCGACCAGGGGTCTTCTCCGGGTTCTTGGTCTCCTCGTTCATCGTGAGAGTGACGTCCCAGCCCCAGAAGATGAAGATCGACAGTGACAGGCCGGCAGCGAAAGCGCTGAACGATGACACCGCGAACGGGTTGAACCACGCCCAGTCGAACGGCATGAAGTCAAAGGCGTTGYCGTTGACGGCCTGTACGATCGCCGCGACCGCGAAGAAGATCAGCACGACGACCTGGAAGGTGACGAGCACGTACTGCAGCTTCTGGGTGGTCTGCATGTCGCGGTACGAGATGAAGGTCGCACCGAGCATGAACAGCAGGCACACCGTGATGTTGATCCACGTCACGCTCGCGAGGTCGGCGAGGGCCTCATTGCCGGTGATCTGCGAGAGCAGCAGGAACAGGAAGTCGACCGCGACCCCGGCGAGGTTGGACAGCACGAGGATGGTGGCGGCGATCAGGCCCCAGCCGGCGAGCCATCCGATCCACGGGCCGAACGCGCGGGCCGCCCAGGTGAACGAGGTGCCGGAGTCGGGCATCCGGTTGTTCAGCTCGCGGTAGCCGAACGCCACCAGCAGCATCGGGATGAAGCCGACGAGGATGATCGCCGGTATCTGGGCGCCCACGACGGATGCCGTCGGGCCGATGGCGGCGGTGAAGGTGTACGCCGGCGCGATGCACGAGATGCCGATCACGATCGCGCCGATGAGGCCGACCGTCCCGGCGCTCAGGCCCTTCTTGGACAGTCCGCCGGCACCTTCGCCGGTGGTGGGGGCAAGGGGCGCCGGGGCGCCTGCGGGAGCACTCATTGCTCTCCTTCAGGGGTGATGGTGCGAGGGACGACGACCATCGGCACGGGAAGCTCGTGCAGCATCTTCGCCGCCGTCGAGCCGAGGAAGAGCCGCCGCGGCTGGGCCAGGCGGCTGGAGCCGACGAGCACGAGCTCGCCCGGCTCCCAGTCGAGGTGCGCGACCGCCGATTCGATGCTGTCGCCGCGACCGACGACGACCTCGCTCGGGATGTCGGCGGGGAGAGCCGCCTGCGCGGTCTTGAGCACCTGATCGGCGTGCGCGGCGCCGGCGATGCGGATCACGCCGGTGTCGACGGTCGGCGGCAGATCGACGGTGACCAGGGACAGCAGTCGCACCGAGGCGCCGGTCGCCTCGGCGAGCGCGACGGCCTCGCCGATGAGGACCTCCGCACCTGAGCGCGTGCCGATCGCCACGGTCAGGCGGGTGACGCCGGTGGAGGCGGCGACCTTGCGCGACCCCTTGGGTGCCAGCACGACAGGCACATCCGAGCTGTGCAGCAGCTCGGACGTGGTGGAGCCGAGGCGATGCCGGCCGCGCAGACCGCCGTTGGCCGTCCCGACGACGATGTGCGTGGCCGTCAGCTCAGCGGCTGCGGCCACGAGGCCTTCGCCGAATGAGTCGGCGAACCGCACGTGCTCCGCATGGGCGACGCCCGCCGGCACGCTCGCGGCGGCTTCGGCCAGCCATAGCTCCGCCTGGGCGGTGATGTAGCGGTCGTAGCTCGCGTCCGGCGGCGTGATGACACTGCGGCTGTCCGCGGGCAGCACCTGCACGATGTCGAGTTCGGATCCGGATGCCGCGGCCAGCCGCGCCGCGAGGGTGACGGCATCCTTCCCCGCCTTGGTCGCAATGTAGCCGACGACGATCCGCTCGGTCATGTGCGGTCCCTCTCGACGATCGCGGCGGCGACGAAGCGGCCCATGCGGATGGCGCCGTCGACGTGCTGGTAGCCGGCGCCGGCCATGTCGCTGCACGCGAAGTGGATCGGACCGACGGGGGTGCGCTGGTCGGCGCCGTAGCGGGCGAGGCCGCCCAGATCGAAGCTCGCGGCGTAGGCGCCGCGGGTCCACTCCTCGCTGCCCCAGTCGCTCTCGTAGTAGACGATCGGGTTCTTGGCCTCGGGTCCGTAGTAGTGGGAGAGGGATTCGAGGATCCGCTCCTTGCGATCGTCGGCGGAGAGGAGGAATACGTCGTCGGCGTGCTGGTCGGAGACGAAGCCGACGAGGGTGCCGTGCTCGTCGCCGTGGTTGGTGTTGTCGTAGGCCTCGTGGGAGAGCTCGTAGGGGCTGAACGCAGTGCCGGAGAGCCCCTGCTCGCGCCAGAACGGGCGGTCGTAGACGGCGTGCACCTTGATGACGAAGCCCATCGAGATGTGCTGGTGCAGCTGGTGCTGACGGCGCGGCAGGGCGGGGACGAACTGGATGCGGCTGTAGAGCACCGGGGCGTGCGCGAGGATCGCATACCTGGCTCGGACCGTCAGCGAATCGGTGGTCGCTGTGACCCCGGCATCCGACCATTCCAGCGTGCGCACCGGCTGCCCGAGGTGGACGTCGTCGCCGAGGCGCTCGGCGAGGAGCAGCGGCACCTGCTGAAGACCGCCGACGACCCGCTTGTCGAGGATGAAGTCCGCGTCGACGAGGTTCGAGTAGCTCCCGGCGCTCGCTGCCATCAGCAGGGACTGCAGCAGCGAGAAGGCATGGGTCGGCTTGGTGAGCATCGCCGAACCGGTGGCAAAGGCGAGGTTGCGGACCGCCTCATCGTCGTCGGTCTGCGCTCGCAGCCAGGCGTCCCACGAGATCGTGTCCCATTCGGCGGCCTTCGCGTGCTCCCATGGGCGGTCGGGGTCGATCTCGGCGACCATCGCGTCGAGCCGCTCGGTGATCTCGGCGATCACGTGCTCCGTTTCCGGCGCGACGGGGAACATCTCCCCCGTGAACCGGTGCGTGACACCGTCGGGGCCGACGTAGACGCTGTCGCCGTCGCGGTAGCGGCTGAACGTCTCGAGCCCCAGGTCCTCGATCGTCTCGATGAGTGCGTCCTGGTCGGGCGAGACCCACTGGCCGCCGATCTCGAGCATGGCGCCGTCGATGACGTCGGTCCAGAGGCGGCCGCCCACCCGGTCGCGCGCCTCCAGCACCGCGACCGACAGGCCCGCCTTCTTCAGCTCGTTGGCGGCCGTGGTTCCGGCTGCGCCCGCGCCGATGATGACGACGTCCCTCGTGATCTCCGTCATTCTGACTCCTTCGTCTGGCTGGTGGTCGGTCCCTGAGCCTGTCGAAGGGCCGAGCGTTCTCATGGCGGACGCTTCGACAGGCTCAGCGACCAGGTTTCTGTTCGGTCAGGCCGCGGCCAGCGCGGAGGCGACGACGTCGAGGCCCTCGTGCAGCAGGGCGTCCGGGATCGACAGCGGCGGGAGGAAGCGGATGACGTTTCCGTAGGTGCCGCAGGTCAGGACGATGACGCCCTGCGCGATGCACGCCTTCGCCACCGCGCCGGTAAGCGCCGCATCGGGCTCCCCCGTCGCCGGGTCGACGAACTCCGCGGCGATCATCGCGCCGTGGCCTCGCACGTCGCCGACCCGCGGGTCGGTCGCCTGCAGGGCGCTGAGCCGGTCGGTGAGGATCGCGCCGATCTCGTTCGCCCGCTCGATCAGCCCCTCGGTCTCGTACACCTCGATCGCCGCGACGGCAGCCGCGCACGCGATCGGGTTGCCGCCGTAGGTGCCGCCGAGGCCGCCGGAATGCGAGGCATCCATGATCTCCGCGCGTCCGGTGACCGCTGCGAGCGGCAGTCCCCCGGCGATGCCCTTGGCCGTCGTGATGAGGTCGGGGACGATGCCGAAGCGCTCCGACGCGAACATCGCGCCGGTGCGGGCGAAGCCGGTCTGGATCTCATCGGCGATGAAGACGACGCCGTTGGCGCGGCACCACTCCACGACCGCCGGGAGGAACCCCTCAGCGGGGACGATGAAGCCGCCCTCGCCCTGGATGGGCTCGATGATGACGGCCGCGAGGTTGTCGGCGCCGACCTGCTTCTCGATGATCGAGATGGCCTTCTTCGCGGCATCCGCCCCGGAGAGGCCATCGCGGAAGGGGTAGGACATCGGCGCGCGGTAGATCTCCGACGCGAACGGGCCGAAGCCGCTCTTGTACGGCATCGCCTTCGCGGTGAGGGCCATCGTGAGGTTCGTGCGGCCGTGGTAGCCGTGGTCGAACGCGACGACCGCCGAGCGCTTGGTGAACTTGCGGGCGATCTTGATCGCGTTCTCGACGGCCTCGGCGCCCGAGTTGAAAAGGGCGCTCTTCTTCTCGTGGTCACCCGGCGTGATGCGGTTCAGCGCCTCGGCGACGGCGACGTAGGACTCGTACGGCGAGATCATGAAGCAGGTGTGGCTGAACTGGGCGACCTGCGCCTGCACCGCGGCGACGACTTTGGGATGCGCGTTGCCGATCGTCGTCACGGCGATGCCCGACCCGAGGTCGATGAGCGAGTTGCCGTCCGCGTCGACGATGACGCCGCCGCCGGCGGCGACGGCCTCGATCGGYGCCGTGTGGCCGACACCGGCCGCCACGGCGGCGGCCTTGCGATCGAGCAGCTCCTGGGAGCGAGGACCGGGGATGCTGGTGACCAGGCGCCGTTCCTGGGGAAGCGAGGGTCCGCCGACGGGGGGCGCGGTCAGGGTGTCTAGTGCACTCATGCTCGTGAGCGTACGTATTCGGACGCGGCACCCGCACTCGCCTCGGTGTACATTCTCGAAGGGTGGCTGTACACCTCGTACAGCTCTTGGGAGGTGTCCGTGGTCGCGGCGATCGAAGAACCCACACTGCGCGCCCTCCTCGGGCGACGCGAGCTGCATCTGCGACTCGAGTCGGGCGAGGCGGACCTTGCGCCGGGTGCGCTGGATCGCTCTATCCGCTGGGTGCACAGCTCGGATCTCGCCGATCCGACGCCCTTCCTCTCCGAGGGCCTCGCGCTGCTCACGACGGGGACGCAGTTCCGCGATGCGAGCGACGAGGACTACGCCGATTACGTGCGCCGCCTCGCCGAGCGGGGAGTGCTCGGCCTCGGGTTCGGCACCGAAGTGGTGCGCGACGGCATCCCGCCGGCCCTCGCCGACGCCTGTCGTGCGGAGCGGATGCCGCTGTTCGAGGTGCCCTATCGCACCCCGTTCATCGCCCTGGCCCGCGCGAACGGCGAGGCGATCGCTGCCCAGTCGTACGCACGGCGCAGCTGGGCGCTCGCCGCACAGCGCGCCATCTCGCTCGCCGCGCTCCGGCCCGACGGGCTGGGTGCGACGCTCGCCGAACTCGCCCGGCAGCTCGACACGTGGGTCGGCATGTTCGACGCGGCGGGAGCCCTCAGCCGCGAGCACCCGGCCGGAGCCCTCACGACCGAGGTGCTCGACGGGATCACCGCCGAAGCCGGCGCCGTCCTGCGCCGGGGTGCCCGAGCCGGCTCATCGCTGCGGCTCGGCGACACGCCTTTCTCGCTGCAGACCCTCGGCCGAGGCGGTCACCTGCGCGGCGTCATCGCGATCGCCACCGGCGACCTCGACCAAGAGGGCCGCACCGTCGTGACGTCGGTGGTGGCGATGGCGGGCCTCGCGCTCGAGCAGCAGCAGAGCCTGGCCCGCGCGCACGGCCTGCTGCGCGCGGGGCTCGTCCAGTCGCTCATGACCGGCGACCCGGCGCTTGCCCGGCGCATCTCGCGAGAGCTGTGGAACGGATTCCCCGCCGCGCCGGTGCGCGTGGCGATGACGGATGCCGCGACCGCCCGGTCGGACGCGGTGGCGGAGTGGCTCGCCGTGCGCGCGACCGAGCGCAAAGGCGGGGTCTTCTTCGGTCGCACCGAGGACGGACTGCTCCTGGTCGCGCGGGACGAGGATGTCTTCGTCGAGCTGGCGGAGCTGTTCGACGCCTCCGTCGGCATCTCCGAGCCGATGTCGTACGCGGCCTTCGCCCAGGCGCACGCCCAGGCGACGACGGCGCTGCACCGCGGCACGCGGCCGGTCACGCGGTTCGCCGAGGTCGCGGCATCCGGAATCCTCTCCGCCCTCGACTCGGACGCCGCTCGCTCGCTCGCCGGGGCCCGACTCGCCCCGCTGCGCGAACACGATGAGGCCCACGGCTCGGCGCTCATCGAGACGGTGCGGGTGTGGCTCGAGCAGGATGCGCGGATAGACGCGGCGGCCACGACGCTCGGAGTGCACCGGCACACCGTGCGCGCCCGGATCGGGCTCGCCCAGACCCTGCTCGGCGCCGATCTCGCCTCGTTCGCAGCCCGCGCCGACCTCTGGGCGGCCCTGCAGGTCGCGGGGAGGTGAACCGCCCGGTCGTCAGCCCCGAGA
>NZ_JBFUFC010000168.1:0-8575 GCF_056403635.1 Microbacterium sp. P2_F9
CTGCATGGTGACTCAGGGTTTACGCCCCGGGGCCGGGCACCGAAACACGCCCCCCATAGCGTCGCATCAGGATCACTCACCTGGAGGCGCCACATGACCAGCACCGTCACACCTTCGACAACGGATGCCGCGGCATCCGTCTCCGTCACATCCGGCGTCACCCTCACCCGGCGCCCCGGCCGGTGGGTGGACGGCTGGAACCCCGAGGACTCCCGGTTCTGGGAATCCGAGGGACKCCCGATCGCCCGCCGCAACCTCCAGTGGTCGATCTTCGCCGAGTTCCTCGGCTTCATCATCTGGCAGCTGTGGAGCATCGTCGTCGTCATGCTCCCCGCCGCAGGCTTCACCCTGACCAGCTCGGAGCTGTTCTGGCTCATCTCGGTGCCGAGCCTCGTCGGCGCCACGCTGCGGTTCCCGTACACCTTCATGGTCGCGATCTTCGGCGGACGCAACTGGACGATCGTCTCGGCCGGGCTGCTGCTGATCCCGGCCACGCTGCTCGGCATCGTGGTGTCGAACCCGGAGACCCCCTTCCCCGTGCTGCTGCTCGTTGCCGCCCTCGGCGGCGTCGGCGGCGGCAACTTCGCCAGCTCGATGGCCAACATCACCTACTTCTTCCCGCAGAAGGAGAAGGGCTGGGCGCTCGGGCTCAACGCCGCCGGCGGCAACCTCGGCACCGCGGTCGCGCAGTTCGCCGTCCCGATCGTCGTGACGATCGGCGCCGCCGCCACGCTCAACATCGCCCTCGCGGGGTGGATGTGGATCCCGCTGATCCTCGTCGCCATGTGGGGCGCGTGGCGCTACATGGACAACCTCTCGTCCGCCAAGGCCGACTTCGCCGGCTCCGCCGCCGCGCTCCGCGAACCGCATCTGTGGCTCATGTCGCTGCTCTACATCGGCACCTTCGGCTCCTTCATCGGGTTCGCGAGCGTCTTCCCGAAGCTCATCGCCGATCAGTTCCCGGAGTACTCCTCGATCCAGGTCGGCAGCGCAGCCGTGTCGCTCGCGTTCCTCGGCGCCCTCATCGGCTCGCTCGCCCGCCCATACGGCGGCCGGCTGGCCGACCGCTTCGGCGGCTCCCGCGTGACCGTCGGCGCCTTCGCGGTGATGGCGCTCGGCGCACTCGCGCTCATCCAGACGATGGCRCTGCACAGCTTCTGGGTGTTCCTCGGATGCTTCCTCCTCCTGTTCGCGGCCACCGGCGTCGGCAACGGCTCGACCTACCGCATGATCCCGAACATCTTCGCCGCCCGCGGCATCGCCACCGATGCCCTCCCCGGCACTCCGGCCGGCATCAAGGTGCAGCGCAAGTCGGCGGCGGCGCTCGGCCTGATCGCGGCGATCGGGGCCTACGGCGGCTTCCTGGTGCCGCAGGTGCTCAACGTCTCKCAGCAGGCCACCGGCGGCTACACAGCGGCGTTCTACGGCTTCGTCGGCGCCTACATCGTTCTCATGATCATGACCGTCCTCGTCTACGTCGTGCCGCGCACGTCGCTGGCAGGACAGCGGATCTGATCGCCGTGCGTCGCCCTCCGCTTCGCGTCGTCCTGGTCGGCTTCGGCCCGGTCGGCGCCCGGTTCGCCGAAGAGCTGCAGCCCTCGGTCGCCAGTGGCGTCATCGCCCTGACGGTGGTCGGCGCGGAGCGGTGCGACCCGTACAACCGGGTCATGGTGGCCGAGTACGCGGTCGGCGACGTGGCGCGGGACGAACTGGACCTCGTCGACGCGGAGGCGCTCCGCGTGGGCGGGGTCGACATCCGCACCGGCGTCAGCGCGGTCGCGATCGATTCCGCCGCGAGATCCCTTCAGCTCGACGATGGGTCGGCTCTCCCCTACGACCGCCTCGTACTCGCGACGGGGGCACGCTCGCGTGTCCCCGTGCTGGACGGGCTCGAGCACACCGCCGTGGGCCTGGACTCCGGGCTCACCGCGGGTGTGTGCGTGCTGCGATCCGTGGACGACGCGCAGCAGGTGCGCGACGTCGTGGCGGCCGGCGGCCGGGTGATCGTGCTCGGGGCGGGCGTGCTCGGCATCGAACYCGGGATGCTGCTGGCCAAGTTCGGCGCGACCCCGAGCGTCGCCCACTTCGGCCCGATGCMCATGCCCCGTCAGCTCGACCGTGGCGCGGCGGCCGTGCTCGGCGCCGCGCTGGMGGGCGCCGGGGTGCACGTCATCCCGCACACCCGCGCCGAGGCCATCGTCGCCCGGGTCGACCAGCACGGCGAGCGCCGGTTCCACGCGCTCGTCAGCTCGGACGGCCGCGTCACCGAGGGCGACCTCCTCGTGCTGTCGTGCGGTGTCGCGGCGCGGACCGAGCTCGCGTCAGGCGTCGGCCTGCGCGTCGGGGCGGGCGTCCTGGTGGACGAGCGCCTCCAGGCCTGGACCGACCCGGCGATCCACGCCATCGGCGACTGCGCGCATATCGCGGACCCCGACCGCTACCTGCACGAGGCCTCCGTTCCCGGCGGTCCGAGCGGGCTGATCGGCCCCGGCTGGCGCCAGGCCGAGTGGCTCGCGCGGTCGCTCGTGGCGGAGCTGCACGGCGAGGTCATCGACCCCTACGAAGAGGAGCTCCCCGGCGTCGTGCTCCTGAAGGCGGACGGACTCGACCTCATCTCGGCGGGTGATGTCTCGGCCGATCCGTTCGCACCCGTCCCGCGCGGCGAGACCGGCCCAGGAGTGGCGGTCTGGGCCGACCCTGAGCACGGCACCTACACGAAGATGGTCACGCGCGCCGGGGTGCTCACCGGCTTCGTGAGCGTCGGGATGCCGCGCACGGCCGCCGAACTGAGCGTGCTGTACGCGCGGCGCGCCGAACTGCCGGCCGACCGTTCGCTGCTGCTCCGGCTGGACGCCGCCGAAGAGACGACACCACGAGCCGTCGGCCGGGACGCGACAGTGTGCATGTGCAACGCCGTGACCGCCGGGACGATCGAGGATGCGATCACGGACGGCTGCGACACCGTCGCCGAGGTCGGCCGCTGCACGCGCGCCGGCACCGGGTGCGGGGGCTGCCGCGCCCGCATCTCGGACATGATCGCCTCGACCCTCGAGGCGGCAGCGGCGTGAGCACCGGATCAGGCACCGCGACGCACTGCCCCTACTGCGCACTGCAATGCGCCATGACGCTGACGCCGCGGGTCGCGGCATCCGTCCCCGTTGAGGTGTCTGGACGCGACTTCCCCACCAACCGGGGCGGGCTGTGCAAGAAGGGCTGGACCTCCGCCGACCTGCTCGCCTCGCCGGACCGGCTGACCACGCCGCTGCGCCGCGGCGCGGACGGCGAACTGCACCCGATCGGGTGGGATGACGCGCTCGACGACCTGGCGACCGAGCTGCTGCGCCTGCGCACGGAGAGCGGCGCGGACGCGATCGGCGTCTTCGGCGGCGGCGGGCTCACCAACGAGAAGGCGTATCAGCTCGGCAAGTTCGCGCGCATCGCGCTGCGCACCTCCCGCATCGACTACAACGGGCGCTTCTGCATGTCGTCGGCCGCGGCCGCCGCGAATCGGGCGTTCGGCATCGACCGCGGACTGCCGTTCCCGCTCACCGATCTCGACACCGCCGACACGGTGCTGCTGCTCGGGTCCAATGTCGGCGACACGATGCCGCCGTTCCTGTCGCACTTGCAGAGCGCCCGCGCCGGCGGCGGACTCATCGTCGTCGATCCGCGCCGCAGCACGACCGCGCGGCTCACCGACGAGGGCGCAGGCATCCACGTGCAGCCCGTCCCCGGCACCGACCTCGCCCTGCTGCTCGGCATCGCGCATGTCGTGCTCGCCGAGCGCCTGCACGACGTCACGTACCTCGCCGAGCGGACGACCGGGCTCGCGGCGATACGCCGCTCGGTGTCGCCGTGGTGGCCGGAGCGCACCCAGTCCGTGACCGGGGTGCCCGCCGCAACGATCCGGCAGCTCGCCCGGCGACTCGCCGCCGGCCGCTCGGTGTACATCCTGACCGGGCGAGGGGTGGAGCAGCACGCAGACGGCACCGACACCGCGACCGCCGCCATCAACCTCGCGCTCCTGCTCGGTCTGCCGGGCACCGAAGGCAACGGCTACGGCACGCTCACGGGTCAGGGCAACGGACAGGGCGGGCGTGAGCACGGGCAGAAGAGCGACCAGCTGCCTGGATACCGCAAGATCACGGATGCCGCGGCTCGGGCGCACGTCGCCGGGGTGTGGGGCGTCGACCCCGAGATCATCCCGGGTGCCGGCATCCCGGCCGTGCAGCTGCTCCAGTCGGCCGGCACCCCTGGCGGGGTGCGGGCGCTGCTCGTGCACGGCTCGAACGTCGTCGTGTCAGCGCCGAACGTGCAGACCGTGCGGGACGCGCTGGCGCGGCTGGACCTGCTGGTGGTGTGCGACTTCTTCCTCTCCGAGACCGCGAAGGTGGCTGACCTCGTCCTTCCGGTCCTGCAGTGGGCCGAGGAGGAGGGCACGATGACGAACCTCGAGGGTCGCGTGCTGCGGCGACGGAAGGCGCTCGAGCCGCCGGCCGGAGCGCGCAGCGAGCTGTGGATCATGGCGGAGCTGGCCCGTCGGCTCGACGCGCCCGGGGTCTGGGACCTTGATCCTGCGGAGGTGTTCGACGAACTCGCGCGCGCATCCGAGGGAGGAATCGCGGACTATTCAGGACTGAGCCACGCGCTGCTCGACGAAGGCGTCGAGGCGCACTGGCCGTATCCCGTCGGCAGCAGCGGCACTCCCCGGCTCTTCGCGGGTCGCTTCGGCCACGACGACGGACGCGCGCGGCTCGTGGCCGTGCAGGCGCGGAGCGGCGGCGAGGTGCCGCACGCCGACGAGCTCACCCTCATCACCGGACGCCTGCTCGAGCACTACCAGAGCGGCACGCAGACGCGCCGAGTACCGGAGCTCGCTGCCGCGCGCCCTGAGCTCGTCGCCCAGGTGCACCCCGCCACGGCCAAGGAGCGGGGGCTCGACGAAGGCGGCGGGGTGAGGCTGTGGAATGGACGAGGAAGCGTCGTCGCGCGAGTCGGGGTGAGCCTCGACATCCGTCCCGACACCGTGTTCCTGCCGTTCCACTGCGGCGACGCCGCGAGCGCCAACCTGCTCACGAGCGACGCGCTCGATCCGATCTCGTCGATGCCGGAGTTCAAGACCGCGGTCGTGCGCATCGCGCCGACCGGCTGAACGGCCGGCGAGCTACTCTGCGGACTCTTCGGTCGCCGCGGAGGCCTCTGTCGCCTCGTCGGATTCGGGCTCGTCGTCGCCCGGAAGGTCCTCGAACAGGCCCGGAGGGGGCGTCACGACGACCCGGCCGGCGGGAACGTCGACCTCGGGCACGATCGCCTTGACGAACGGCACGAGCACTTCACGATCGCCGCCGCCCGCCGAAGCGAGCGTGCGGACGATCAGCAGGTCCTGGGCCGGGAAGTGGTCGACGCGGATGACGCGGCCGACGACCTCGTCGTCACGGACGACATCGAGGCCGACGAGCTGGTGATCGTACCACGCGTCGTCCTCCGCCGGGGCGGTGGCGGCATCCTCGTCGATCCAGAGGATCGCGCGCAGGAGCTCCTCCGCAGCGGAGCGATCGTCGACGCCCTCGAAGAAGGCGACGGCGTGCGAGTTCATGAACCGGAACTCGCGGACGGTGAGCAGCTTGCCGTGCCACGGAGATGACTCGGGCACCTGCAGGGTGAACGTCGCGCCAGGCGTGAAGCGCCCGTTGGGATCGTCGGTGTAGAGCTCGACCTTCAGCGCGCCCTTGAGGCCGTGGGCCTTGACGAGCCGGCCGACGCGCAGCTGGGCCTTGGCGGCCTTGCGCGGGCGCGCCGCGATGGCGTCCGCTCCCGGCTCAGCCGCTGCGGACTCTTCTGCTTCGGACACGTCAGTCGTCCGCGACGTCGACGCGTACGCGCCGCCCATCGGCGAGCGCTGAGATGAGTGTGCGCAGGGCCTTGGCCGTGCGTCCGCCGCGCCCGATCACGCGACCCCGGTCATCGGGGTGAACGTGCACCTCGAGCACATCGCCGCGAGGCGAGGTGGACGAATCGATGCGCACGTCATCGGGGTGATCGACGATCCCCTTGACGACGTGCTCGAGCGCAGCGGCCAGCAACGGACTACGCCTCAGTCGAGTCGGCGTCGGCGACGGGCGCCTCGACCTCTGCCTCGACGACGGGCTCGGCCTTCTTCTCAGCCTTGGGCTTGAGAACGGGCTTCTTGGCGGCGTCGATCTGGAAGGGCTCCTTGGGCGCCTTGGTGCGGACCGTCGAAACGGCGTTCGCGTCGCCCTTGAACTTGCCCCAGTCGCCGGTCAGCTTGAGGATTGCAGCGACCTGCTCGGTCGGCTGTGCGCCGACGCCGAGCCAGTACTGCGCACGCTCGGAGTCGACCTCAATGAACGAGGGCTCCTCGGTGGGGTGGTACTTGCCGATCTCTTCGATGACACGACCATCGCGCTTGGTCTTCGAGTCGGCGACGACAATGCGGTAGTACGGCGCACGGATCTTGCCCAGGCGCTTGAGACGGATCTTGACAGCCACGATTCTCCTGAATGTGTGGAAGTGGACGAACTGGTCGCCTGGAGCGTGGGGTGCACACCCGGCGGAAGCTCTGAAGGAGGACCATGTCACTGGATAGAGGGTCGAGTGACCGGTCCGACCCATAATTCTCTCATATCGAGCGGGATGCCGCGAACCGGCCGTCGCGCCGTCTGGCTCCGGCATCCTCTGCCAGACTGAGCGAATGACGGTGCCCTTCGCGACATCCGCCCGCTCGACGGTGGGTCTGGAGTGGGAGCTGATGCTGGCCGACGGCGAGACAGGTGATCTCGCGCCCCGCGCACCCGAGGTCATCGATGCGCTCCACGAGCAGACGGCGCTCGAGCGCTACACCGTGACCGGCGAGCTGCTCACGAACACCGTCGAGGTCACCAGCGGGGTCGGTGACACGATCGCGGCCGCCGTGGACGACATCGCGGACGCCATCGCGGCCGTGCGCACGGTCACGAACCCGCTGAACGTCGAGCTGCTGTGCGCCGGCAGCCATCCTTTCGCCCAGTGGTTCGACCAGCAGGTCACCGACAAGACGCGGTACCACAAGCTCATCGAGCGCACCCAGTGGTGGGGCCGCAACATGATGATCTGGGGCATCCATGTGCACGTCGGCGTCGAGGACGTCAACAAGGTGTTCCCGATCATCAACGCCCTCGCCGCGTATCTGCCGCACCTGCAGGCACTGTCGGCGTCGAGCCCGTTCTGGGCGGGCGAGCGCACCGGCTACGCCTCGAACCGCTCGCTGGTGTTCCAGCAGCTGCCCACAGCGGGGCTCCCCTGGCCGCTGGAGAACTGGGCCGAGTTCGAGTCCTACATGGGCGACATGGTCGGCACGGGGGTCATGGAGGATGCGAGCGAGGTGCGCTGGGACATCCGTCCCGCACCCCGCTGGGGGACGATCGAGGTCCGGGCGTGCGACGGCATGTCGACCCTCCCGGAGCTCGYGGCCGTGGCATCCCTCGTCCAGGTGCTCGTCGAGCACCTCTCCCGCGAGCTCGACGAGGGCCGGGAGCTCTGGGCCCTGCAGCCCTGGTTCGTCCGCGAGAACAAGTGGCGTGCGGCGCGGTACGGCCTCGAGGCGCGCGTCATCGTCGACCGCGACGGCACCCAGCGCCTGGTCACCGACCACCTGCGCGAGACCATGGACCAGCTCGGCCATATCGCCGAAGAGCTCAAGTGCGCTCGCGAGTTCGCCGGGCTCGAGACGATCATGTCGCAGGGCGCGAGCTACGCCCGCCAGCGGATGGTGGCCGATGCCGCGGACGGCGACCTGCGCGAGGTCGTGCAGCACCTCATCCGCGAGTTCCGCGCCGGTCCGACCCTGCGCGAGCACCTCGCGGCCCTCGGCCACTGAGCCGGCCGCGGGTTCGGGTCCTTCGACGGGTTCAGGATCATCGACCAGAACAGGACGATAGGCGCGGCATCCTCCTGAATTCGTCGATCCTCCTGGTCTCGTCGGCGACTGCAGGTCGGGGTCCCCTCCCCGCCGCTTGACAGATTCAGGACGATCGACCTGTTCAGGACGATCGCGCGGCATCCATCCTGAATCGGTCGATCCTCCTGTCGTCAGCACTGACGGATAGCGGATGCCGGAGCTCCTGCACAGCCGTCGCCTCCGGCAAGCCGTCCACACATCACGCGGCAGCCTCGGACTGCCCCAGTCGCGGGGACGAGGGTCGCCGCATGACGAAAGTGGATCGCGCGGCGCGCACGAAGAACCTTCGCGCCTGGATCAGCGAGCACGGCGGCGTCGCCCACTCCATCGAGATCCGAGCTGCGGATTACTCCCCTCACGATCTCGCGCTCGCGGTCGGCTCCGGCGACCTCGTCCGCATCCGGCGGTCGTGGCTGGCGACGACCGATTGCGATCCGATCCGCCGCCGCGCGGCATCGGTGAGCGGCCGCGTGACGTGCGTGAGCGCAGCAAAGCTCGAGAAGCTTTGGATTCCGCAGCTCGACGAGGAAAATCAGCGGCCTCACATAGCCGTCGCGCCCACGAGCTCGCGGTTCGACGGGAGCGGCCTGAGCCTCCATTGGGCAAGAGGCCCGGTGA
>NZ_JBFUFC010000169.1:0-8523 GCF_056403635.1 Microbacterium sp. P2_F9
GCGCATCTCGTGCTCCGAGACCAGCGCGCTCTGCGCCGCGATGTCGGAGTCGAGGGCATCCAGGTCTCCGCGGGCACGCACGACATCACGGGCTGCGGCGGTCGCGGCATCCTGCGCATCGCCCAGCCCTGCGGCGATCTCCTCGATCTCGTCTCGGACGTCGTCGATCGTCGACTGCGACACCGTCGCGCGATCGGCGAGGTCTTCGTCGGGGCGGTCGGAGAGCAGCGCGAGCCGCTGCCCGGCGAGCGAGTAAAGGCCGCGCACGCGCTCCTGCACGCGCTCCAGGGCGAAGGCGACCTGCCGCGCCTCGTCCACGCCTTCGGCGCGCTGCGCTGCTTCGAGCCCTTCGATCCGCAGGCGGCTGTCGTCCAGCTGCTCCTGGAGCACCAGCCGCTCGGCGTGCCGCTCGTGCTCGCTGCGGGCATGATCGGCGAGCTCGGTGCGCAGCCCGACCAGCTCGTCGGCGAAGAGTCGCGCCTTGGCATCGCGCACGACGGCGGCGATCGTCGCCGCCTCGCGGGCGATCTCGGCCTGACGGCCCAGCGGCTTGAGCTGGCGCCGCAGCTCCCCCGCCAGATCGCTCAACCGGGTGAGGTTGGCTTCCATGGCATCGAGTTTGCGGAGCGTCTTCTCCTTGCGGCGCCGATGCTTGAGGATGCCGGCGGCTTCCTCGATGAATCCGCGGCGCTCCTCTGGGGAGGCCTGCAGCACGCTGTCCAGCCGGCCCTGGCCGACGATGACGTGCATCTCCCGGCCGAGACCCGAGTCGCTCAGCAGCTCCTGCACGTCCAGCAGACGGCAGGTGTCGCCGTTGATCGCGTACTCACTGGCGCCGTTGCGGAACAGCGTGCGACTGATGGTCACTTCCGCGTACTCGATCGGCAGTGCGCCATCGGCGTTGTCGATCGTCAGCTGCACTTCGGCGCGGCCGAGCGGACCGCGGGTCGCKGTGCCGGCGAAGATGACGTCCTCCATCTTGCCGCCGCGGAGGGTCTTCGCACCCTGCTCGCCCATCACCCAGGCCAGGGCGTCGACGACGTTCGACTTGCCCGAGCCGTTCGGGCCGACGATGCACGTCACCCCTGGTTCGAAGGCGAAAGCGGTCGGCTGGGCGAACGACTTGAACCCTTTGAGCGTCACGCTCTTCAGGTGCATGCGATGCGTCCTCCAGCCCGGTCGACTACCGCCATACGCTACCCGAGGCGGTGCTCCCTGCCGTGCAGGCGAGCCGAGGACGGGAGGATGCCGCGGCACACTCGTCACCACGCATTCTGAGAATCTGCTTGACGTCCGCCTCCAGACCGCGCTAGTCTCACTCTCCGCATCCGAAGTTTCGAGAGGAGGTCCCCGATGAAGTTCATGAACACGTTCGAAAGCACCGCCCCAGCTGGCGGTGTGTTCCGTGCGCGCACTCTGGGGACCGGCTCCTTCGGCGCCTTCCAGAACGGTCGCACGCACACCGCCAGCTGACCGGCTGCAGGCCAGGACTCCGCCCATCGAGGCTGTGGTCCGCCCGCACCGCTCTCCGCGCGAGAGCGGATCGCCGGTCTCCTCGCTGTTGCCCGTCGTGCTGCGGCACGGCACTCCCCTGCCGGATTCCATCGGGACCGGCCGCCCGACTCGTCCGGGTCCGGGCATCCATCACCCGTTCTGAAAGAGAACCATCATGAGTACACTCCTTGCGCCGCAGCGCCCGTCGGGAATCCCCGATACGCAGCGGCTGACGAGCCGCCCTCCGCACGTCTCCCTGGCCGATCGCGTCGCACTCCACATCGGACTGCGGCTCGTGCTCTGGAGCACCAGGACTTCCCGGCTCGCACTCGATCGCGAACAGCATTCGCGGTCGTACCGCACACAGGCAGACACCGTCGCGCGCGAGCACCGCTTCGCACGCAATGCCCTCGTGGCCCCTCGGTCATGACTGCCGTCCAGGGGTCCGTCGCCCGCTCGCCCGAGCGGCGTACCCCCACCCCCACAGATCCACCACCTGCCGAAGGACCCCTCATGACCACCGCACTCACCGGCGTCGAATTCCGCCCTCTCGTCATCCCCGATTCCGTCGACACCGCCGACGCCGCCGACTTCCGCGAGATGGTGCGGGTCCGCAACCTCGTGTACCGCGAGATCTCGGGGCACGACGACGGATCCGTGCCCGCCGACGAGCTGCTCCCCAACCTCCAGCCCGACCATTACCGGCTGCTCGTGATGTKGGTCGTCATCGACCACGATCGCTTCGCCGGCCGGGTCATGCTCGAGCTGCCCCAGGAGGGCGAATCGAAGGTCGCCCAATGGCGCATCGAGACGCTTCGCGAGTCCTGGGGCCGCGGCATCGGATCGGCGGCGTACGCGCTCATCGAGCAGACAGCCCGAGAGCACGGCCGGACGATCCTGCAGGCCTGGGCGGAGCATCCGGCCGCCCCCGGCCCCCGGATCGCGGCGCCCACCGGCTTCGGCGACATTCCCGAGGATCACGCCGCGCGGTTCTTCCTGCGGCACGGCTACACCCTCGAGCAGGTCGAGCGGAACAGCGCGTTCGACCTCACCGGGTCGTTCGAGCAGGTCGACCGGCTGCGCGCCGAGGCAGCAGCCGCATCCACCGGCTACCGGGTTGTGCAGTGGTTCGCCCCCACGCCCCCCGAGTTCGCCCTGGGCTACGCGTGGATGAAGTCGCGCATGATCACCGACGCACCCTCCGCCGGGCTCGAGTTCGACGAGGAGGTGTGGGACGCGGCGCGCATCGCACAGCACGACGCGAAGTACACCGATGTGGGCCGGCGCATCCAGGTGACGGCGGCGCAGCACATCGCCACCGGGGAGCTCGTCGCTTTCAACGAGCTGGTCATCGGCAAGGATCCCACCGAGGCCACCTACCAGGAGGACACGCTCGTGCTGAAGGACCACCGCGGTCACAAGCTCGGCACCCTCGTCAAGTGCGCGGGACTGGCGTCGTGGCGCGAGATCGCGCCGCAGTCACCCCGGGTGCTGACGTACAACGCAGAGGAGAATCGCCCCATGCTCGACATCAATGAGGCGATCGGCTTCGTGCCGATCGCGTACGAGGGCGCGTGGAAGAAGGTGCTCGATGACTGAGCTGACGGATGCCGCAACCCTGACGATCTCGCGGATCACTGTCCCGGAGAGTCTGGATGCGGCGGACGCGGGTCCGTTCCTGGAGATGGTGCGCCTCGCGAACGCGGTCTGCGTCGCCGATGCCGGCCACGACTACCTGAACGAGACGGCCGAGGAGGTCTTCGGCTTCTGGCAGGACCAGTCCGACTGGACTCAGATCGGCATCGCCGCGGAGCGCGACGGGCAGATCCTGGGGTTCGTGAAGATCATGATCTCGAACGAGGACGATGTCAGCGCCCTCGAGTTCGACCCCATGGTCGACCCCGAGCACTGGGGAGAGGGCGTCGAGGAGGCTCTCCTCGCTGCGGTCGAGGCGGAGGCCAGGGCCCGCGGCATCCGCACGATCCAATCGTGGACGCTGCATCGGCCCGACACCCAGGGGCAGCGCTTAGCGCCGCCGACGGGCTTCGGCGCGATCCCMGCGGACGATCGGCAGACCGTGTTCATGCGCGAAAGCGGGTTCACCCTCGAACAGGTCGAGCGCAACAGCGTGTTCGATCTGCGGGGTCCGTTCGAGATCGTCGAGCAGAAGCTCGCCGACGCGGTGCAGGCCGCCGGCGAGGACTACCGGCTCGTGTCGTGGACCGCTCCGACGCCCACCGAGTACCTCGACGGATTCGCCGCGGTGCTCGCGCGGATGTCCACCGACGCTCCTGCGGCCGGGCTCGTGATCGATGAACAGCACTGGGATGCCGCGCGCGTGCAGCGTCGGGACGCCCGCCAGACGGCCCAAGGTCTGACGGTGTCGGTCGCGTGTGTGCAGCATGTGCCGACCGGCACGATCGCGGCCTACAACGAGTTGGCGATCGCCGAGCACGATGGGGCGACCCAGCAGTACGGGACGCTCGTGCTCCGGGATCACCGCGGCCACCGGCTGGGCACGATCGTGAAGTGCGCCAACCTGCTGCGCTGGCGCGAGCTCGTGCCTGATTCGCCGCGCGTGTCGACCTTCAACGCCGAGGAGAACCGGCACATGCTCGACATCAACGAGGCCATCGGCTTCGTGCCGGCGTCCTATGCGGGGGCGTGGAAGAAGGTGCTCAGTCCGGATGCCGCGCCGACCGCTGACAGTGTGGACAGAAGTGACTCGACCGGTTCATGAATGACACGCGTACGATCGGGCGGCCGCAGCGCGCGCACGGCTCGCCCGTCCGGCCGTACGCGTTCAGGGAGTGCTCGAAGTAGCCGGCCTGGCCGTTGACGTTGACGTATTGGGCGTCGAAGCTGGTGCCGCCCTCGGCGAGGGACTTCTGCAGGATGGCACGGACCTCGGTCAGCAATCGGCGGGCCGTGCGGGTGGAGAGATCCCGGGCGCGCGTCTCGGGATGCACCCGCGCGGCCCAGAGCGCCTCGTCGGCGTAGATGTTGCCGACCCCGCTCGCCACGGTCTGATCCAGCAGGACGCGTTTGATCGCCGAGTCCTTGACCCCGAGCAGGCGCCGAAAGCGGTCGTCGTCGAACGCGGGGTCGAGTGGGTCGCGCGCGATGTGCGCCACCTGGCTCGGCACCGATGCGAGCTCGGTTCCGAGCCCGCCGGGCGCGGCATCCGTCGTCGTCTCGAGCGTGTCGAGGGCGAGCGAGCCGAACGTGCGCTGATCGGCGAAGATCAGCGCGAGCTCGCCGTGCTGGGGGTGGTCGAGGTGCACGCGCACGCGCTCGTGCCGCTCCAGCGGCGCCCCAGGCGGACGCAGCAGCAGCTGCCCGCTCATGCCGAGATGACCGATGATCGCGTCCACCGGCTCGCCGCCGGCGACCGCCTCGAGCGGGAGCCAGAGGAATTTGCCGCGGCGGGCGGCGGAACGGATCAGCCGTCCGGTGAGCGCTGCCTCGAACTGCGCGCCGTCGCCCTCGTACCGGGTCAGCGCGCGCTCGTCGAGCACCGACACCCCGGCGATCGAGGCGCCCGAGACCGCCGGGGCGAGCCCGGCACGCACCACTTCGACCTCGGGAAGCTCAGGCACGCTCGCTGAGCTCGCGCCAGGCCGTGAGGGCTGCGGCCATCTCGGCGTGCTTCTTGCTCGTGCCGACTCCGGATGCCGAGACCGTCCCCACGCTCACGGTCGCGGTGAAGACCCGGTCGTGGTCGGGCCCGGCGGAGACCACCGAGTAGAGCGGGGCGGCCGCGCCGATGTGCGAGGCGAGCTCCTGGAGGCTCGTCTTCGGATCCATCGCGGCACCGTAGCGCTCGGCGTCGGCGAGCAGCGGCTCCACGAGGCGAAGCACCAGGGCGGTCGCGGCATCCGGTCCCACCGAGAGGTAGGTCGCCCCGATCAGGGCTTCTACCGTGTCGGCGAGGATCGAGTCCTTGTCGCGTCCTCCGGTCTGATCCTCACCGCGCCCGAGCAGGATGTGCTCGCCGAGACCGATGCGTCGGGCGACCGCGGCGAGTGCGACGGTGGACACGACAGCGGCGCGGCGCTTGGCGAGCGATCCCTCATCGAGGTCGGGATGCTCGGTGTAGAGCTGGACTGTGACGGCCTGCCCGAGCACCGAGTCGCCAAGGAACTCGAGGCGCTCGTTGTGCGGGCTCTGACCGTGCTCGTACGCGTAGGAGCGGTGTGTCAGGGCAAGCGAAAGAAGCTCGGGATCGATGACGACCCCGAGCTTCTGCGCGAGGGCAGCGCCCTCGAAATCAGTCACGCCTTGCAGGCGATCAGACGTCAGCGACCTTGCGGCCCTTGTACTCGAGGAACAGCTCGGTGCCCTGCGAGTCGGTGACGACCTTCGCCTGGTGGGGGCGGCTGTAGACGACCTTGCCGTTCTCGACAGTGGTGGTCAGCGTGATGGGCGCCGCCTTCCACTGTGCGCGACGGGACCGGGTGTTCGAGCGGGAGACCTTCCGCTTCGGGGGGTTACCTGCCATGGCTTACTCTCTTCCGTGTTCTCGACGCTTCAGCTCGCGCCCGGCGGGCGCAGCGCTTCATCGTCGTGGTCTGTGGTGTAGCCCTGGAGCGCCGCCCAGCGAAGGTCGGTGGGTCCGGACTGCTCTGACCCGGCGCTTTCGGCCAGCCGCTCGCCCGTGACCGGATCAAGGCCGGGGCAATCCGGCTGACACACCGGTTGAAACGGGAGCGACAGGACTATCGCATCCCTGACCAGAGTTTCAAGATCCACGTGGTTGTCTTGAACCTCGAAGTCAGCTGCTTCCACTCCAGGATACGCGAAAAGCTCCTGAAACTCGACTTGGAGCGGCTCTGCAATGTCTGTGAGACACCGGCTGCAGATCCCGGAGTACTTCGTGACGACCTCACCGGACGCGAGGATCCCCTCGTGAACCGACTCCAGCCGCACGTCCACGCGCACCGATTCGCCTTGAGCGACAGCGACGAGGCCCTCGCCCCACTTGGCTGGAGCGGGTACGTCAAGCTCGTGCTCACGCATTTCGCCTGGACGATGGACGATGTCTCGGACCACGATGTCGAGAGGGCCCGTTCGATGTCTTGCCACGATCCCCAATGCTACCGGGCGCATTCACCGCGAGGCTGAGCGCGCGGTCAGGCTCCTGGGGTCAGTGCGAGCCGGTGCCCAGGAAGCGCGCCACCGCGGCCGGCACGAACGGCGAAACATCGCCGCCGAGCCCGGCCACCTGACGCACGAGCGAGCTCGAGACGAGGGCGTGCGCGGGGTCGGGCAGAAGGAACACCGTCTCGACGTGGGCGAGGTGGCGGTTGACGATCGCCATCGGCGTCTCATATGCGACGTCGACCTGGGAGCGGATGCCTTTGACGAGCACGCCTGCGCCGACCTCGGTCGCGTAGTCGACCAGCAGTCCCACGCTCCACGAGGCGATGATGACGTTCCCGTCGATGTTGCTCTCCGCGAGCGACTGCTCGAGCAGCGCGAGGCGCTGCGCGATCGGCAGCATCGCCTCCTTGCCCGGGTTGTGCACCACCAGCACATGCAGCTCGTCGTAGAGCGAGGCAGCCCGACGGATCACGTCGAGGTGCCCGAGAGTCGGCGGGTCGAACGACCCCGGAACGACGGCGATCCTGCTGCTCATGCCCACAGCCTACTGAGCGACGGAAGAGTGCCGCGTCAGCTCTTGGCGAGGGCGGCACGCTCGATGATGCCCACCCGGCGCTCGATCGCGGCGGCGACACCGGGGTGACGCTGCAGCGCCGGATCCTCCTCCAGCACGCGTTCGGCCGCAGCTCGCGCCTCCGCGATGAGATCGGCGTCCTTGACCACGCGGAGCAGGCGCAGCGACGAGCGCGCACCGGACTGCGCGTCACCGAGGACGTCGCCCTCGCCGCGCAGCTCGAGGTCGACCTCGGCGA
Source organism: Microbacterium sp. P2_F9 (assembly GCF_056403635.1). Lineage (NCBI taxonomy): Bacteria > Bacillati > Actinomycetota > Actinomycetes > Micrococcales > Microbacteriaceae > Microbacterium > Microbacterium sp. P2_F9. Next base: position 7,410 of record NZ_JBFUFC010000169.1, read on the forward strand.
GCGCGAAGCCGTCGAGGGTGGCGGCGACCGCCTCCACCCGCTCCCGCGCGGAGGTTCCGACGCCGGCCTCGGTGACGAGCAGGCACAGCCCGGGCACCCCGCCGCGGCCGACTCGGCCCCGCAGCTGATGCAGCTGCGACACCCCGAAGCGATCCGCCTCCAGGATCGCCATCGTGGAGGCGTTCGGCACATCGACGCCCACCTCGACCACGGTCGTGGCCACCAGGACGTCGATCTCGCCGCGGGCGAATGCCTGCATGACGGCATCCTTCTCGTCCGACGGCATCTTGCCGTGCAGGATCTCGACCCGTATTCCTTCGAAAGCCGGATGCCGCGACAGGTGGTCCGCCGCCTGCACGACCCCCCAGCGCGTTCGCGTGGGCAGCTCGGCGTCTTCGACCGGCTCGTCGGCGGTGTCGTCGCGCGTCGCCGCCTCTGCGTCGATGGCCGGGCAGACCACGAACGCCTGATGTCCTTTCGCGACCTCTTCGGCGATGCGCTCCCAGACGCGCGCGAACCAGCCCGGTCGCTCCGCGAGCGGGGTGACGAACGTCTGGATCCCGGCGCGCCCCGCGGGCATGGTGCGGATCGTGGAGACGTCCAGATCGCCGAAGACCGTCATGGCGACCGTGCGGGGAATGGGCGTCGCGGTCAGCACCAGCGCATGCGGGGCCGAGCCCTTCGCGCGCAGCGATTCGCGCTGCTCCACGCCGAAGCGATGCTGTTCGTCGACGACCACGAGTCCCAGATCGGCGAAGGTCGTCGATTCGCTCAGCAGGGCGTGCGTGCCGACGACGATCCGCGCCTGACCGGCGGCGACGCGCAGCGCCGCACGGCGCCGGTCGGCCGCAGGCATCTGACCGGTGAGCAGCGTCGGCATGAGCTCGGGCGCGAGGTCGGGCCCGAGCATTCGCGCGATCGAGCGCAGATGCTGCCCCGCGAGCACCTCGGTAGGCGCGATCAGCGCGGACTGCCCGCCGCTCTGCGCCGTCTGCAGCATGGCCCGCAGCGCTACGAGTGTCTTGCCCGAGCCGACCTCACCCTGCACGAGCCGGTTCATCGGCCACCCGCCGACGAGGTCGCGTTCGATCTGCGCGCCCACCGACAGCTGGTC
>NZ_JBFUFC010000170.1:0-8514 GCF_056403635.1 Microbacterium sp. P2_F9
AAGGGGGCCCCGCGCTCGGCACGTCGGGCAGCGGCGATGTGCTGGCGGGTGCGATCGCCGGCTTCGCGGCACGCGGCGTCGACCTCGACCGGGCCGCGGTCTGGGGGAGCTGGACACATGCACGCGCGGGGGATCGGCTGACCGCCCGCATCGGCATCGGGTTCCTCGCCGGCGACCTCGCTCCGGAACTGAGTCTTGCCCTGGGCGAAGTGCTGTCGACCCCCGGTTCCGGGCACTGACCGCACATTTCGGAGCCCTTGGCAAGGGTGGTCTGGAACACCGTCCGCGGGCGTAGGAAATACGGATGAAGGCTCATCCCCCCACCACCAGCGCCGACGCGCCCGACGTCGTGGCGCCCGACGACCCGCGCAAGCCAGAATCGCCGACCGACCTGGAGAAGCGGTCGTGGAAGTACGTTCTCGGCAAGACGGTCCGCGAGTTCTCGTCCGACCAATGCACCGACATCGCCGCAGCGCTGACCTACTACGCGGTGCTCTCGATCTTTCCCGGGCTGATCGCGATCTTCTCGCTGCTGGGCATCGTCGGCCAGGGCGAGGCAGCCAGCGCGGCCATCCTCGAGATCATCGACCAGGTCGCCCCGGGCGATACCGCGGATGCGATCCGCGGACCGATCGAGCAGATGGCGAGTTCGCCGGCCGCGGGGTTTGCCCTGATCGCCGGCATCGTCCTGGCGATCTGGGCGGCCTCGGGATACGTCGGTGCGTTCACCCGGGCGATGAATCGCCTCTACGAGATCGACGAAGGACGCCCGTTCTGGAAGCTCAAGCCCGTCCAGCTTCTCGTCACCGTGATCACCATCGTCCTCGTCGCCGCCGCGGCGATCATCCTCGTGGTGTCCGGCCAGGTCACCGAGGCAGTCGGGAACGCGCTCGGGGTGGGGGAGGTGGCGAAGCTCACCTGGTCGATCGTGAAATGGCCGGTCCTCGCGTTCATCGTGGTCCTGATCATCGCGATCCTCTATTACGCGACCCCGAACGCGAAGCAGCCGAAGTTCCGCTGGATCAGCATCGGGGCGCTGCTCGCGATCGTGGTGCTGGCGGTCGCGACGCTGGCCTTCGGCCTCTACGTCGCCAACTTCTCCAACTACGACAAGACCTACGGCTCGCTCGCCGGCATCGTCGTCTTCCTGCTGTGGCTGTGGATCGCGAACCTCGCCCTGCTGTTCGGGGCCGAGTTCGACGCCGAGCTGGAGCGGGGCCGGGAGCTGCAGGCCGGGATCGCCGCCGAGGAGAACATCCAGCTGCCGCCGCGTGACACCCGCAAGAGCGAGAAGACCGCGGAGAAGGAGGAGAAGGATGTCGCGGAGGGCCGCCGCATCCGCGAGCAGCACGACTACCAGCCGCCGGCCGCGCCCGCGGACCACCGCGAATGAGTGCGTCTCGCATCAGAGCCCGAGGAAGAGCTTCAGCGACCGCGCGTTGCGGACCGCGTTTCCGTCGCCGTCGTTGTTGAAGTAGGCGAAGACGTCGCGGCCGGCATCCGCCCATTCGCGGATCCGATCGGCCCACCAACGCAGGTCATCGTCGGAATACGAACCGCCATACAGGTGCTCGCGGCTCGGACCGTGGATGCGTACATAGACGATGTCCGAGGTCGCGCGCAGGACGCACGGCAGCCCTGCGCCACTCATGATGCAGTACGCAGCGCGGTGCCGTTCGAGAAGGCGGAACACGTCCTCGTCGTACCAGGACGGATGCCGCAGCTCGACGCTGACGCGGATCCACTCCGGGACCAGGTCGAGGAAGTAGGCCAGCCGCGCATCGTCGCGCTGGAACGTCGGGGGCAGCTGCACCAGCAGGACCGCCCTCGTGTCAGCGAGTGCGTGCCATCCCTCCCTGACTCGCTCGACCCACACCTCGGGCGCATAGAGCCGCTTGGCGTGAGTCAGACCTCGCGGTGCCTTCGCCGACATCGCGAAACCATCGGGCGTGCGCTGGTGCCAGCTGCGAAACCGGCTCGCCGGCGGCCAACGGTAGAAGCTCGCGTTCAGCTCGACCGTGTCGAACTCCCTCACATACGCCCCGAGGCGGTCGGCGGCGGGAAGCCCCGGGGGGTACAGCACACCATCCCAATGCGCGTAGCTCCAGCCGGACGTTCCGATGCGGATCGTCATCCCGGCGACCGCCCCGCATACTCGCTCACTCGTGCTCCGGCAGCAGCGGCGTCGACCAGCCCGGATCGCGACCGAGCTGCGCCGCCCGGGCGACCGAGGCCGTGCCGAAGCGATCGCGCACGGCGTCGAGCACCGTGTCCAGACGCGCCCCGTCCTCCCAGTCGATCGGCAGCTCCGGCTGGAGGTCTTCGACGTGGCCCAGCTGCGACAGCGAGACGCCGATGAGGGTGATGCCGCGGTCCTCGATCTCCGGCAGCGCGGCGGCGAGCAGCCCTTGCGCGACGGCGAGCAGCACCGTAGTGCGGTCGGTCGGGAAGCGCATGGTGCGGGACCGGGTGGCTTTGGCGAAGTCGCMGTAACGGAGGCGCAGGACGACCGAGCGGCACGTACGGTCCCGATCGCGCAGCCGACGGGCGAGCCGATCGACGATCTGAGTGAGGATGACGTCGAGTTCGGCCGCCGTGCGTGGGCGGCTGCCGAGCGCGCGCTGCGAGCCGATGGAGCCGCGTCGCCGTGTGGTGTCGACCGGGCGCGGGTCTCGCAGCCGCGCGAGCGCGTGCAGGTGCGCACCCGTCGCCTTGCCGAGCAGTCGCTCGGCGGTCGCTTCCTCGAGCTCGGCCAGCTGCCCGACGGTGGTGATGCCGAGCCGGTGCAGCTTCTCAGCTGTCACCGCACCGACGCCCCACAGCCGTTCGACCGGCAGCGGGAGCAGGAACGCCTCCTCCCGGTCGGGCTCGACCACCAGCAGCCCGTCGGGCTTGCTGACCGCGCTGGCGACCTTGGCGAGGTACTTGGTGCGCGCGACCCCCACCGAGATCGCGAGGCCGACCTCCGCACGAACCCGCTCACGCAGCCGCACGGCGATCTGCTCCGGTGTGCCGGCGATCCGCCGGAGACCACCGACCTCCAGAAACGCCTCATCGATGGAGATCCCCTCCACGAGCGGCGTCGTATCGCGGAAGATCGCGAACACGTCCTTGCTGGCTGCGGAGTACGCGTCCATCCGCGGCGGGACGACCACCGCATCCGGGCACACCTCGCGCGCCTGCCGGCCGCCCATCGCGGTGCGCACCCCACGGGCCTTCGCCTCGTAGCTCGCCGCGAGCACCACGCCCCCGCCGACGATGACCGGGCGGCCGCGCAGCGCGGGCGCATCCCGCTGCTCGACCGAGGCGTAGAAGGCGTCGAGATCGGCGTGCAGCACCGTCGCCTCGTCCCGCATCCCGCCCCCACCGATCCACCGTCCTGCGGATCGTCCCACGCACCGCCGACATGAGCCCTCGCGCAGCACCCTGAGCGTTGGCCGTGACCGGAGACGGGACGCGGCGACCGGCGTAGCCTGGTCGAGTGAGCCGTTCCCGTCGTGTGCTCGACCGTCGCCCTGTGCTGTGGACCTCGGCGATCGTCGTGTCACTCGTGGCCGGCGCTGCGATCCTCGTGCCGATGGCGGCGAGCGGGGCCGTAGACCTGCCCGACAAGACCGTCCAGGAGCTGGTCGAGTTCGCCGGCGCGAGCGAGGTCGATGCGCTCAGCGGCACGATCGAGCAGACCTCGGAGTTGGGACTTCCGGACCYGGGGGCCCTGACCGGGTCCATGGGCGGGTCCGAAGGCGCCTCGGACGACGAGTCGTCGGCGGCCGACATCGATGACCTGATCGCGCTCGTCACCGGCTCGCACACGGCGAAGGTCTACCTCGACGGTGAGAGCGCCCGCCTGCAGGTGCTCGATCGGCTCGGAGAGCGCAACGTCTACGTCGACGGAGCGGCAGGCGAGACCTGGTACGTCGACAGCGAGACGCAGACGGCCACGAAGCTGAACCTCCCCGCCGACGCCCCCAAGGGGTCGGACGCTCCTGACGCGGACGAGACTCTGCCCACCCCCGACGCGATGCTCGACGATGCTCTCACCCGACTCGACGAGACCACCGACGTGACGGTCGGCACTGACTCGCGCGTCGCCGGCCGCGACGTGTACGAGCTGATCCTGGTGCCGCGCACCGCCGACACGCTGATCGGCGAAGTGCGCTTCGCCATCGACGGTGAGAACGGCGTCGCGCTCGCCGCATCCGTCACCCCTCGCGGCGCGAACGAACCCGCCTTCGAGATCGCGTTCACGCAGGTCGACTTCTCGGCGCCCGACCCCGCGGTCTTCGCATTCGAACCCGGCGCCGACATCACTGTCACCGAGAAGGACGTCACGCCGCCGGATCACCACGGGACGAAGACGGATGCCGCGGCCCCGACGGTCTTCGGAGCGGGCTGGTCTGCGGTGGTCGAACTGCCTGACACGTCCGGCGCGGGAGAGCAGAGCGGCTTCACGGAGCTCGACCCCGAGCAGCGCGCGATGCTCGAGAGCGTCACCACCGCCGTCGACGGCGGCAGGGTGCTGCAGACGGCGCTCGTCAGTGTGCTGATCACCGACGACGGTCGTGTGCTGGCGGGCTCGGTGCCGGCATCCCGCCTGGTCGAAGCCGCTCAGACCGGTCGCTGACGGCACGCCGGTGACGGATCCGCGGTGACGGGGCCGACTCCCGTGCGCCCGACTGCAGGCGCAGAGCTTGCGATCGAGACGACCGGTCTCACCAAGCGCTTCGGTGCGCAGACCGCCGTCGATGCGGTCGACCTCGCGGTGCCGCGCGGTGCGGTGTACGGCTTTCTCGGGCCGAACGGGTCGGGCAAGACGACCACGATTCGGATGCTGCTGGGGCTGCTGAACGCGACCGACGGCGAGGCGCGGGTGCTCGGCGCGCCGATGCCACGGTCGCTGGACATGGTTCTGCCGCGCGTGGGCGCGCTCGTGGAAGGTCCGGCGTTCTCACCGTTCCTCACCGGGGAGCAGAACCTGCATCGGTTCGACGCGGCCGACCGGCACTCTTCGGGACGGACGCGGAAGGCGCGTGTCGCCGGGGCGCTGGAGCGGGTGGGCCTCACGCATGCGGCGAGGAAGAAGGCCCACGCCTACTCGCTCGGCATGAAGCAGCGACTCGGTCTCGCGAACGCGCTGCTGATGCCGCGAGAGCTGCTCATCCTCGATGAACCCACCAACGGGCTCGACCCGCAGGGCACACGGGAAGTGCGCTCCCTCATCCGCTCCTTCGCCGCCGACGGCACGACGGTATTCGTCTCGAGCCACCTGCTCGCCGAGGTCGAGCAGCTGTGCACCCACGTCGGAGTGATGAGCGGTGGCGCGCTGGTGGCACAGGGGACTCTCGCGGACTTCCGTCGGGCGGGGGCACGAGCGCGCGTGGAGCTCCGCACCCCCGACCTCGAGGCCGCCCGCGCGGTGCTCGCGTCGCGGGGGGTCGAGGTCGACGTGCGGGACGCGGCATCCGATCTTGATCTGCTCACCGGGGTGATGCCCGACAGCGCCCAGCCCGAGACGATCGTCGCGGCGCTGGTGGCTGCCGGTGTGCGCGTACGCGGGTTCGAGGTCGTCGGCGAAAGCCTCGAGCAGCGTTTCGTCGAGCTGACCGGTGAGGGCTTCGATGTCGTCGGCTGAGGTCGCGGCGCCGGCCGCCCGCGCCGGATCGGGCACCCTCCAGCTGCTCGGCAATGAGCTGGCCACCCAGTTCCGGCGGTGGCGCACGTGGGCGATGCTGGCTGCGCTCGCGCTCATCCCGATCCTGCTCGGCATCGCGGTCCGGATCGTCGGCGGGTCCCGTCCCGGCAGGGGTCCTGCCTTTCTCGATCAGATCACCGACAACGGGCTCTTCGTCGCTCTCGCGGCGCTGACCGTCGCCATCCCGCTCTTCCTGCCGCTCACCGTCAGCGTCGCCGCCGGTGATGCGATCGCCGGCGAGGCCAGCCACGGCACGCTCCGCTACCTGCTGATCGCCCCCGCCGGTCGGGTGCGGCTGCTGCTGGTGAAGTACCTCTCCGCTGTGGCCTTCTGCGTCGCCGCCACCGTCACCGTGGTCGTCGTCGGCACGCTCGTCGGGTGGATCCTCTTCCCCGTCGGCCCGGTCACGCTGCTCTCGGGTGTGCAGGTGTCGGTCGGTGAGGGGCTGCTGCGGCTGCTCGCCGTCGGGGCCTATGTGTCGGTGTCGCTCTTCGGCCTGTCGGCGATCGGACTGTTCCTCTCGACGCTCACGACGGTGCCGATCGGCGCGATGGCGGCGACGGCGATCCTGGCGGTCGCCGCCCAGATCGTCGGGGCGATCCCGCAGCTGGAGGCCCTGCACCCGTGGCTGTTCACCGATCGGTGGCTCGACTTCGGCGACCTGCTGCGCTCGCCGATCGTCTGGGACTCGTTCGCACAGAACGCGCTGCTGCAGGGCGCCTACATCGTCGTCTTCGGCGCTGCGGCGATCGCTCGCTTCCGCACGAAGGACGTGCTCTCGTAGGTGGTGGATACTTCACTCATGACGCAGGGAACCGTGTACCAGCCCGGGGTGTGCAACATCGGTCCGGCCGAGATCCGCCGGCGGCGCAAGTCCGGCTACCTCGGATTGGTGGTCTCGGTGCTGTTCCTGGCTGTTGCCTTCCTCCTCGGGTGGTCCCCCGCCTGGCGGCTGCTCGTCGCTGTGCCGGTGTTCTTGTCGGCGGTGGGCTTCCTTCAGGCGGCGTTCCACTTCTGCGTCGGGTTCGCCTCGCAGGGGCTGTTCAACTTCGGGGAGCTCGGCCACGAGGAGACCGTGTACGAAGCCGAGTTCCGTCGCAAGGATCAGCGCAAGGCGCTCCTGATCACGGGACTGTCGTTCGCGATCGCGGCGGTCGTCGCGCTGATCGCCTTCCTCATCCCGGTGGCCTGATTCAGTGGGCGGTTCTGTGGCCGGCTGAGCCGAGGGACTTGGCGAACCACTCGGCCACCGGGCCGAGGCCATTGCGGCGCTGGTTCGACTCAGGGGCGGCGGCGACGCCGGTCGAGGCGGGTTGCGGATTCGAAGCGGCGAGCCGCTCTGCGTGGCGGCGGAGAAGCTCGTTCTCACGGTCGAGCTGCGTAGCGCGGCGGCTGTCGAGGATGTGGGCGGCGTGGGTGCTGGCGTTCATTTCGGTCTCCTGTCTGGGCGGTCCGGGTGGACCGGGCTTTCTGCTGACAGGAATGACATTCCTCGGTAAGGGCGGTGCCGCTCATCGGGCGGATGCCTAGGCCTGCGCCCACGAGTGCCCTAGATCTGCCCCGAGACGCGACTAAGACGTCTCGTCGCTCGCGTAGAGCGCCGCCGCCTCGGTGCGGTTCGCCGCTCCGATCTTGACGAGAATCGCGGACACATGCACTGACGCGGTCTTGGGCGAGATGAACAGCCGCTGCCCGATCTGTGGGTTGGTCAGGCCCTCGGCGACCAGGGCGAGCACCTGCCGTTCGCGGGGCGTGAGTGAGGAGACTCCGGATGCCGCGGCCCCGCCGTTCCGGCCACCCTGCGCCGCGGCATCCGGGGTCTTGATCACGATTCCGGCGCGCGCCGCGAGTTCGCGCGCCCACCGCGCCACGAGCCGCACCCCGTCGCCGGGGGCCTCCGCGGCAACCGCGGTGAGCAATAGTGCCGCCTCCGCGCGCGCGCCGTCGTCGATGAGCGACTGCGCCAGTCGATACCGCGCGTAGTGGCGCAGTCGGCACGGGACGAGACCCTCGTCGGTCTGCGCGACGGCGTGCCGCCATGCCTCGGTCGCCTCGCTCTCTGCCCGCTCGGCGGCGACGAGGGCGCGCAGCGCCACGTCAGGGCCGTCCTCTCCCAGCGCATCGACCGCGTCATCGAGGCGGGGCGTGAGCAGTGCGGTCGATGCCGGTTGGACGCCGGCGTCGAGAGCCTTCCGCAGCGTCCAGGCAACCGACGGAAGCAGCCTCGCGCGGAGACCGGGCGCGTCCAGAGCGAAGGGGGTTTCGAGGATCGCGGCAGCGTCCAGCGCTCGCACGAGGAACCGCTCCCGGTCGGCCGTCGAGTCGGTCTCGGTGAAACCCGCCATCGCTGCATCTATTTCTATGTGTGCCCACCCGAGCTGCTCGTCGTCGTCCTCGGCGATGAAGGCGATGGTCCGCGGATCCAGGCGGAAGGCGCTGGCATCGGAAGACTCCCGGTCGTCCCAGAGCTCCCCCAACGCCCGGATCCGGAACGCGAAGGAGCGCCAGGCCGCGGAATCCGACAGCAATTCGATTGCGCGCACCGCGTGGGTGAGCCCCTCATCGAGGTGGCCCGCGAAAACGAGCGCATCTGCCAGGTTCGCTGCGATGAAGGCCCCGGCACCGCGGTCCAGGCCGACCGCTGCACTCTCGATCATTCCCGTGCGTCCGACTCGAATGGCGTCCTCGAACCTGCCGCGGAGCGAAAGCAGGTCGACCTCATTGGCGATGTCCTGCAGCCGCGTGCCCGGGAGCAGCGCAACCGCGACCGTTCGCTGGATCACATCGAGTGCGTCGTCCCACCACCCGAGCCGGACGTAGCG
>NZ_JBFUFC010000171.1:0-8438 GCF_056403635.1 Microbacterium sp. P2_F9
GATCTGCACCCACAGTTCCGGAGCGGATGCCGCGATCCGCGTGGTGTCGCGCACGCCCTGGCCTGCCAGCCGCAGGGAGCCGTCCGGCGCGTCGACGAACCGGCCGGCGAGCAGGCTGGCGACCAGCTGCGGAACGTGCGACACGAGTGCCACGGCGCGGTCGTGCTCGGCCGGGTCCATCTCGATCGGCGTCGCGCCGAGGTCGAGCGCGAGGCCCTCGACCAGGGCGAGGTCGGCCGCGGAGGTGTCCTGGTCGCGGCACACCACCCAGGGGCGCCCGACGAAGATGTCGGCGCGCGCCGAGATGGCGCCGCCGCGCTCGCGGCCGGCGAGCGGGTGCGAGCCGATGTAATGGGTGAGGTCGACGCCGCGCTCGCGCAGCGTACGCAAGGGCTCGAGCTTCACGCTCGCGACATCCGTCACGACCGCGCCCGGGAAGCGGATGAGTTCGCGCTCGATGACGTCGGCAACGACGTCCGGGGGCACGGCGACCACGATGAGCGCGGGGTCATCGTCGGTGCGCGCGGCGCGGCCGGCGCCGTAGTCGATGGCCAGGCGCAGCTGCGCCGGGGAGGTGTCGTCGAGGGCGACGTCGACGCCGCTCGCGGTGAGGGCGTGCCCGATGCTGGATCCGAGCAGGCCCGCGCCGACGATGCGGACAGTGCCCCGCACCCGCGGCGAGAGCACGCCTGTCGAATCGCTCACGGTGTCTCCTGCTCCTCCGGCGACAACCCGTCAGCCGTGCCTGGCGCAGCCATGTCCCGCTCGCCGCGATCGTCGCGGCGCGAAAGCGTCAGCAGCGCGCCTCGTTCCACCTTAGTCAACTCGCGGGCCCGACCGGCTGGGAGGGTTCCCAGGTGCAGCGGCCCGAATTGGCGCCGGACGAGCTCCACGACCGGGTGGCCGACGGCGGCGAGCATCCGTCGCACGATGCGGTTTCGTCCGGAGTGCAGGGTGAGTTCGACGAGGGAGCCGCCGCCGTCCGCCGAGCTCGACAGCAGGCGCGCCTTGTCCGCCGCGATCGGTCCGTCCTCGAGGTCGATGCCCTTCGTGAGCCGCGCGATCGTCTGCGGGGTGACGCGTCCTTCGACCTTCGCGATGTAGACCTTGGTGACTCCGAACGAGGGATGGGCGAGCACGTGGGCGAGCTCGCCGTCGTTGGTGAGCACGAGCAGACCGCTGGTGTCGGCATCCAGTCGCCCGACGTTGTACAGCCGCTCCGGCCAGTCCTTCGTGAAGCGGCGCAGATCCGGCCGTCCGCGGTCATCGTTCATCGAGCTGACCACCCCGACCGGCTTGTTCAGCATGACGTAGCGCTTGGACTGGTCGAGCTGAATGGCGGTGCCGTCGACGTCGACGAGGTCGGTCTCCGGATCGATGCGCGACCCGAGTTCGGTGACGACGGTGCCGTTGACCCGCACCCGGCCTGCCGCGATCAGGTCTTCGGCGACCCGCCGCGAGGCGACCCCCGCGTTCGCGAGCACCTTCTGCAGGCGCACGCCCTCGGGGGCGGCATCCGATCCGGTTCCTGTGCCTGTCGCGTCGCTCATCGTCCGCCCTCCCCGAAGCCGTCTACGCCGCTCACATCGTCGGCATCGGCGAGCAGCGGCGAGATGTGCGGCAGCTCGTCGAGGGAATTGATCCCGAGATTCACCAGGAGCGCGTCCGTCGTGCCGTAGTGGATGGCGCCGGTCTCGGCATCCGTGAACTCCTCGGTGATCAGGCCCCGCGCGAGCAGCGTGCGCACGACCGAGTCGACGTTGACGGCGCGGATCGACGCGACCTGGCCGCGGGTCACCGGCTGCTTGTAGGCGATGACGGCGAGGGTCTCCAGGGCCGCCTGGGAAAGTCGGGACGGCGCCTGCGAGTTGACGAACTCCGACACGAGGTCGTCGTGCTCCGGGCGCACGTAGAGACGCCAGCCGCCGCCGACCTCGCGCAGCTCGAAGCCGCGTCGCGGACCGCCGGCGAGGCCGTCGTAATCCTCGACCAGCGCTTCGATCGCCTGCCGCACCGCGGGCACCGGCGAAGCCACGGCCGCGGCCAGGCTCACGATGCTCTGCGGCTCGTCGAGCACGAGCAGGATCGCCTCGAGGCGGCGCGCGACGTCCATGGTCCCTGACCCTTCGACAGGCTCAGGGACCACATCGGGTTGTGTCGGATCATCGGTCATAGTCGGCCCCCAGGGTCGCAAGATTCTCATCGGACCACCGCTCGGCGGTCCAGCGCAGGGTCAGCTCACCCAGCGGTTCCAGCTGCTCGAACGAGAGCGCAGCGTGGCGGTACAGCTCCAGCACGGACAGGAAGCGCGCGACGACGACGCCCGGCTGGGCGACCCCAGCCACGAGCTCCCGGAAGTTGAGGCTCCCGGCATTCCGGAGGAGCGTCACCACGATCGCGGCCTGCTCGCGGATGCTCACGAGTGGCGCGTGCAGATGGTCGAGACCCACGTGCGGGATCTCCTTCGGCGTCATCGCGAGCACCGCGAGCGCGGCGAAGTCGTCGACGGTCAGGGTCCACACGAGCTCGGGCACCGCCTTGCGGTACTTCTCCTCCAGGCGGACGGCTCGGACATGCCGACGGTCCTCGGCCTGCACGCGCTGCGCGAACCACGCCGAGACCTCCTTGAACGCGCGGTACTGCAGCAGCCGCGCGAACAGCAGATCGCGCGCCTCGAGCAGCGCGACCGATTCGGCGTCGACGAGTTCGCCCTGCGGGAGCAGCCCCGCGACCTTCATATCGAGCAGGGTGACGGCGACGACGAGGAACTCCGAGGCCTGATCGAGCTCCTCATCGGGATCAAGGTCCCGCAGGTAGGCGATGAACTCGTCGGTCACCTTCGACAGCGAAACCTCGGTGATGTCGAGCTCGTGCTTCGAAATGAGGGTCAGCAGCAGATCGAACGGCCCGTCGAACACGCTGAGCGAGACGCGGAACCCTTCGACAGGCTCAGGGACCGGCAGTGGCTCAAGGACGGGCTCGGTCGTTGAGCCTGTCGAAACGTCTTCGTCAGGCGACGGCGCCACGGGCGACCAGCTCCCGCGCGAGGCGCAGGTAGGCCTGGGCCGCCGCGTGCTCGGGCGCGAACTCGGTGATCGCCATCCCCGAGACCGAGGCATCCGGGAACTTGACGGTGCGTCCGATGACCGTCTCGAGCACGTCATCGCCGAACGCCTCGACGACGCGTTCGAGCACCTCGCGCGAGTGCAGCGTCCGCGGGTCGTACATCGTCGCGAGCAGCCCGTCGAGGGCGATCGAGGGGTTTAGCCGGTCGCGGACCTTGTCGATGGTCTCGATGAGCAGCGCCACCCCGCGCAGCGCGAAGAACTCGCACTCGAGCGGGATGATGACGCCGTGGCTGGCGGTGAGGGCGTTGACGGTGAGCAGCCCCAGCGACGGCTGGCAGTCGATGAGGATGACGTCGTACTCGGGCGCGACCTTGCGGAGCACCCGGGACAGGATCGTCTCGCGAGCGACCTCGTTGACCAGCTGCACCTCGGCGGCCGAAAGGTCGATGTTCGCGGGCATCAGGTCGAGGCCCTCGAGGGCGGTCGGCACGATGGCGTCGTGCGGGTCGCGCTTGCCGTCGATCAGCAGGTCGTAGATCGTGGGCACGTCGTGGGTCTGGATGCCGAGCCCGGCCGACAGCGCGCCCTGCGGGTCGAAGTCGACCGCGAGCACCTTGCGTCCGTAGTTGGCGAGCGCGGCGGCGAGGTTGATCGTGCTCGTGGTCTTGCCGACCCCGCCCTTCTGGTTGCACAGCGAGATGATCTTCGCCGGACCGTGGGAGTCGAGGGGAGGAGGTGTGGGGAAGCCCTGATAGGGACGCCCGGTGGGACCGAGAGGGGGGGCCTCTGTCGTGGCCTTCGCCGAGCCCCGCTTGCTGACCGTCACCGACACTCCTGACTGTTGCTTGGTCGATTCTATCGACCGGTCCGCTCGCTCTGTGCTCACCGCGCCCGCGGGTGAGAGGTGGCATAGACATCGCGCAGCGCGTCGATCGACACGTGGGTGTAGATCTGGGTCGTCGCGACCGAGGCGTGACCGAGCAGCTCCTGCACGACGCGCACGTCGGCGCCGCCCTGCAGCAGGTGCGTGGCGAACGAGTGGCGCATGGTGTGCGGCGACACGTGCGCGGTCAGCTGCGCCCGCTCGGCCGCCCGCTGGATGATCAGCCACGCGCTCTGCCGGGACAGCGGGGCACCCCGGGCGCCGAGGAACAGCCGAGGGGTCGCGCGCCCCCGCCGAGAGAGTTCGGGGCGCGCACGGGTGGCGTAGGCGTCGAGCGCGGCGCGGGCGTACGAGCCGATCGGCACGATGCGCTCCTTCGATCCCTTGCCCCGCACCCGCAGCACGTCCCCGTGCACGATGTCGTCGACGTCGAGCTGCACCGCCTCCGACACGCGGGCTCCGGTCGCGTACAGCAGTTCCAGCAGCGCCCGGTCGCGCAGCCCGAGCAGGTCGCCGGCGTCGGCGGTCGATGGCGCCGGTCCGGAGGCATCCAGCAGCCGCTCGACTTGATCGATGGTGAGCGCCTTCGGCAGCCGCCGGGCGAGCTTCGGCGGCTTCAGCTTCGACGTCGGGTCGTCGGTGACGATGCCTTCGCGGGCGAGGAAGCGGTGCAGGCCCCGCACCGAGGACTGCAGTCGAGCGAGACTGGATGCCGCGGGCGGCGGGTGCGCGGACGCCCGCTCTGCGGCGAACTCGGCGACGAGCGCCGGCGTCACCTCGGCCGAATCCGTGATCGCGCGCTCGCCGAGCCACGCCCGATACCCCGCGAGGTCATGCCGGTAGGCCGCGACCGTGTGCTCGGACAGTCCACGCTCGATCGAGATGTGACGCAGGTACGCGTCGACGGCGCGCTCCAGCCGCATGCCCGGTCAGCTCCGGCGCAGCTTCTCCGCCGCGGCGAGCACCCCGACCGACAGAATGCCGTTGCGCAGCCGGCCCTCGAGCACGCCCGTGATGACGTCCGTGAGGGGCACCCACTCGATGCGGATGTCGGCCTCTTCGGCTTCGCGGGCGTGCGCCTCGCTGGCGGCCGTCAGGCCCCGGGCGAGGAAGAGGTGCACGACCTCGTCGTTGCCGCCCGGGGTCGTGAAGATGCTCACGAGCGGCTCCCACTCGGCCGCCACGAGGTCCGCCTCTTCGGCGAGCTCGCGCCGCGCCGTCTCCAGCGGCGACTCCCCCGCGATGTCGAGCAGCCCCGCGGGGATCTCCCAGTCGCGGAGGCGGATCGGATGCCGGTACTGCTGGATCAGCAGCACCCGCTCCTGATCGTCCAGAGCAACGATCGCCGAAGCCCCCGGATGCGCGACGAACTCCCGCACGATCTCGGCGTCGCCGTAGCGGAAGCGCTCACGGCGCACATCCCAGACCATCCCGCCGTAGACGAGGTCGTTCGCGACCACCTCGACGGGGGCCGGCTCATCCCGCAGCCCTTCGACGGGTGGTTCCTGAGTAGGCCGCGCAGCGCCCGTATCGAAGGGCTCAGGGACCGCGTTCGACTCGGGGACCACCTGCGGGTCAGTCATTCTCGACGTCGAACAGCTCGCTGGAGCTGTGGCGCTCGACGGCCGCCTCGACGAGTCCGCGGAACAGCGGATGCGGCTGCGTGGGCCGCGACCGCAGCTCCGGGTGCGCCTGCGTGGCCACGTAGTACGGGTGCACGTCGCGCGGCAGCTCGACGTACTCCACGAGGTTGCGGTCGGGCGAGAGTCCGGAGAACACGAGCCCGGCCTCGGCCAGCTGCGGGCGGTACTGGTTGTTCACCTCGTACCGGTGGCGGTGGCGCTCGGACGCCTGGGCCGCGCCGTAGACCTCGGCGACGAGCGATCCGGGCGCGAGGTCGGCCTGGTAGATGCCGAGCCGCATGGTGCCGCCCAGGTCGCCGTGGTCGAGGATGTCGACCTGCTCGGCCATCGTCGCGATCACGGGGAACTCGGTGTCAGGGTCGAACTCGCTCGACGACGCGCCCTCGAGCCCGGCCACGTTGCGCGCGTACTCGACCACCATGCACTGCAGGCCCAGGCACAGCCCGAGGGTCGGGATGCCCTGCTCGCGCGCGAACTTCAGCGCGCCCAGCTTGCCTTCGATGCCGCGGATGCCGAATCCACCGGGCACGACGATCCCGTCGAGGGCTCCCAGCGCCTTGGCCGCGCCTTCGGGCGTCTCGCACAGGTCCGACGGGATCCAGGTGATCTTGACCTGCGTCTCGTGCGCGAACCCGCCGGCCTTGAGCGCCTCGGTGACGCTGAGGTAGGCATCCGGCAGATCGATGTACTTGCCGACCAGGCCGATCGTCACCTCGTGCTTGGGGTTGTGCACCGCCTGCAGCACCTTGTTCCAGCGCGACCAGTCCACCTCGGTGGCCTTGGCCGCGAGTCCGAGCGTGCGGACGATGTAGTCGTCGAGCCCCTGCTCGTTGAGCATCGTCGGGATGTCGTAGATGCTCGGCACATCGACCGCGTTGACGACGGCGAGTTCGTCCACGTCGCACATCAGCGCGATCTTGCGCTTGTTCGCCTCGGTGACCGGCCGGTCGCTGCGCAGCACGAGCGCGTCGGGCTGGATGCCGATCGACCGGAGCGTAGCGACCGAGTGCTGCGTCGGCTTGGTCTTCTGCTCGCCGGACGCGCCCATGAACGGCACGAGCGAGACGTGCACGAAGAAGATGTTGGCCCGGCCGAGCTCGTGGCGGATCTGCCGTGCGGCCTCGATGAACGGCTGCGACTCGATGTCGCCGACGGTGCCGCCGATCTCGGTGATGATGACGTCGGGCCGCGGGTCCTCGGTGGCCTGCAGGCGCATGCGGCGCTTGATCTCGTCGGTGATGTGCGGGATGACCTGCACGGTGTCGCCGAGGTACTCACCGC
Organism: Microbacterium sp. P2_F9; assembly: GCF_056403635.1. Classification (NCBI taxonomy): domain Bacteria; kingdom Bacillati; phylum Actinomycetota; class Actinomycetes; order Micrococcales; family Microbacteriaceae; genus Microbacterium; species Microbacterium sp. P2_F9. Next base: position 6,876 of record NZ_JBFUFC010000171.1, read on the forward strand.
GGCGCTCGCGGGCGATGACCTGCGAATAGATCTGGCCAGTGGTGACGTTGGCGGCCTGGCTGAGGTCGATGTCGAGGAAGCGCTCGTAGTGCCCGATGTCGAGGTCGGTCTCGGCACCGTCGTCGGTGACGAACACCTCGCCGTGCTGGAACGGGTTCATCGTGCCCGGATCGACGTTGAGGTACGGGTCGAGCTTCTGCATGACGACCCGCAGTCCCCGTGCGGTGAGCAGGTTGCCCAGGCTGGCTGCGGTCAGGCCTTTGCCCAACGAAGAAACGACACCTCCGGTCACAAAGATGTGCTTGGTGGTGTCGTTCGAAGTGGATTCCGCGGCGGCTGTGTTTGGACTCTGCATCACGGGCTTTTACCCTATCAGTGCCCACCGGTGCGAAGGCTGAGCAACTCCCGGGCGTGGCTCAAAGCGGCATCCGAATCGGGCATTCCGGAGAGCAGTCGGGCCATCTCGGCCTCGCGCTCGGCACCCTCGAGCCGGCGCACGTCAGACGCCGTGACCGCTCCGTCGCTGGCTTTGACGACGGAGAGATGGTTGGTTGCGAAGGCCGCCACCTGGGCGAGGTGGGTGACGGCGATCACCTGGGATGCCTCGGCCAGCCGTGCGAGACGGCGGCCGACTTCGATCGCCGCGGCGCCGCCGATCCCGGCATCCACCTCGTCGAAGACGAAGGTCGGCACCGGATCTGCGCCGGCCAGGACGACCTCGATCGCCAGCATCACACGGCTGAGCTCACCGCCCGACGCGCTGCGCGCCACCGGCCGCGGATCGGCGCCGGGGTGCGGAGCGAGCAGCAGGGCGATGTCGTCGCGGCCGGACGTGGTGGCGTTGCCCGGCGTGACCGCGACGGTCAGCCGCGCGTCGGGCATGGCCAGCGCGCGGATCTCCGCGGTCACCGCCTCGCCGAGTTCGGYCGCCGCGGCGGTGCGGGCAGCGGTGAGCACGGCGGCGGCCTCGTCGAGGGCGGATGCCGCATCCTCACGTTCCGCGGTGAGCCGCTCGATCCGCTCGCCGTCGTCGTCGAGTTCGGACAGCCGCGCCGAGCCGGACTCGAGCAGGTCGATGGCCGCGTCGAGGCTGCCGTGCGCGCGGATCAGGGTGCCGAGCACGGCCCGTCGATCCTCGACGGCAGCCAGTTCATGCGGACCGGACTCGTCGAGGTCGGCGAGGTAGACCGCGAGCGAGCCCGCCAGATCCGCGATGCGGTAGGCGAGGTCGGCGGTCTGGTCGGACAGTTCGGCGAGCGCGGGGTCGCGTTCGGAGCCGCGCTCGAGGGCGCGTCGCGCCCCGGCGATGAGCGTGCCGGCGTCGGGTCCGTCCCCTTCGCCGGAGAGCGCCTCGTGCGCGGTCGCGGCGGCGATGCGCAGCTCCTCGGCATTCGCGAGCCGTTCGGCGCGGACGTTGAGCTCGGCATCCTCCCCGCGCACCGGCGCGGCCTGCTCGATCTCGCCGAGCGCGGTCCGCAGCTGGGCCGCTTCCTCCGCGCGCACATCGCGATCGGCGATCAGGGCGCTGAGCTCGGTGTCGATCGCGCGCCAGCGCTCGWAGCC
>NZ_JBFUFC010000172.1:0-8402 GCF_056403635.1 Microbacterium sp. P2_F9
GTGGCCCCAGCCGTCGACGCGGGCGTTGGCGTCGCGTCCGACGGCGAGGGCGACCACGCCGGTTCCGGCGGCGACGACGGCGCCCCGGGTGTCGCCGAGCGCGCCGAGGAAGGACGTCGTCGAGTCGTGGGCGAGTGCCGCTTCGCGGATGCCGGTGTCGCGCAGGAGTGCGAGGAGCGACCCGGCATCGGCATCCCGATCTGTAAGGCCCGAGATGCCCGCCGTGACGATCTCGGGGCGGGTGCCGGTCTCGACGATCGCGGCGTGCACGACGGCGGCGAGCTGGGGGAGCAGCGGCTCGTGCGTCCTGATGCCGCCGAACAGCACATCGCGGCGCCCATCGCCGTCCTGGAGACGCACCTTCATCCCGGTCTGGCCCGCGTCGATCGCGAGCACCCCTGCGGCGGTCATGCGCTCACCTCTCGCGTGGTCATCGCGGTGTAGACCTCCCGCAGGTAGACACCTGCGGGCTTTCCGTAGGGACAGTAGTCATCGTTCGACGGCGCATCCTCGATCGCGTACAGCGTGGCCGGCCAATCCCACAGCATGAACCCGCCCACCCACGGCCGATCGGCGCACGCCTCGAACATCGCGCGGTAGTAGCGCAGCTGCTCCTCGCCCGACGGCTCGCCGGGGAGGGCCCAGTCGTTGGGCAGGTTGGCCGAGCCGGTGCGACTGGGGCAGCCCGTCTCCATGAAGAAGAACGGCTTGCCGGATGCCTCGACCACCTGCTCGATGCGGTCGAGGTGGGTCTGCCAGGTGTCGATCGGGTAGTACCCGCTCGAGGAGATGACGTCGACGGCATCCCACCACGTGATGTGGTCCTCCTGGTACTTGTCGCAGTTGTAGGTGATGAGTCCGGAGTACACCATGCGCACGTCATCCACCAGGCGTCGCCAGTGCTCTTCCTGGCCGTCGGCACGCACCATCTCGCACCCGATGCAGAGCATCTCGCAGCCCTCTGCCTGGGCGATCGTGGCCGCATGCAGGATGAAGGCGCGATACGAGGCGAACCAGTCGGACCAGCTCGGCTCATTGGGCACATCCCAGTCGAAGAACCCGATGTGTGCGCGCCAGGTTCCATCGGCGCAGTTCACGACCGGCTTGAGGGCGACTTTCAGCCCCAGGCCCTTGGCCTCGCGGATCGCCCAGACGATCTCGTCGTCGGTGACGGTCGGCTCCGAGTCGAACGGGATCTCCGTCGAGAACGGCGTCTGCTGCACGGCGGCGTAGGCGATCCCGGTCCAGGTGACGGCGTGGTCGGCCATCGCCGCGAGGGATGCCGCGGCCTCCGGTGTCGCCCACGTGCCGCGGGTGCCCACCCAGCCCCACGTCATGCCGCAGATCGGCTCGCCGAGCGCGTCGATCAAGGTCGTCATGTCACCACCAGCTGGTTCGCCGAACGCAGCACGCTCGGGTGCGAGATGGCCGGAGCCTCGCGGGCACTGAGCCCACGCACGAGGATCGTCGTGGACTCGCCGGGCAGCAGCGTCACCAGGCCCTCCTCGGCGACGGCGTCGGGGACGATCTTGTCGACGAGCAGGGTCAGCTCACGCACCAGGTTGTGGGCGGTCAGCGTGATCTCCACCCCGGCTGCGTGCTCGGCGACCTCGACCGACACGCGCGGGGGCTCGAGAGCGGAATCCCGCGGCTCGCCGAAGAACCACAGTCCGCGCACGCCGGCGAGCTCGGCGACGATCAGCTCCGAACCGGCGTCACCCGCTTGGGCCGCGGCATCCGGGATCGCGACGGTCGTCACGGCGCGCGCGGGCGTCGTCACTGAGGAGATGTGCTCGGCGAGCACGACGCCGCTGTAGTCGCGCCGGGTGATCCGCAGGTCGCCGCTCCACGCGTCGCCGGTGTCGTTCACGACGGCCACCACGAGGCCGTCGCCCCGGGGCTGGATTGTGACGACCCGTGGCGCGAAGGCGTTGCGCAGCGCATAGAACAGTGGCTTCTGGTGCTCGTCGCCGTCGATCGCCGCCCACGACGTCACCGGCCAGCAGTCGTTGAGCTGCCAGATGATCGCGCCGGCCGTGTGCGGAGCGTGCGAGCGGAAGTGCTCGAGCGCCGTCGAGATCGCGTTCGCCTGGTTGAGCTGCATCGCCCAGTGCCAGGTCTCCATGTCCTCCGGAAGCCGGTAGTGCGTGATCAGCCCGTTCGTCAGCTTGACGTTGCCTTCCATCGCCTTCTGGTGCACGATCATGCCCGGCGACTCGGGGGTCAGTGGCTGGTCGCTGATGGAGCGGGTCAGGGTCGACCAGGTCGGGGGACCCTGCCAGCCGAACTCGGCGACGAACCGCGGGGTGTAGTCGCGGTAGTGCGGCCAGTCCTTCTGGTTCCACAGATCCCAGATGTGCATCGTGCCGTGCTGCTCGGCGTTCGGGTGCTGGTCGCCGGGCGCCTTATGGGGCTCCGCCCCAAACCCCCGGTTTGCTGACGCGCGCCCGCCAGGGCTGAACGGGCTCCCGGGTGCATACGGCACGAGCGGGGCGAGCTCTGAGACCACCGAGGGGAGCAGGTCGTAGTAGTAGTAGGCGCCCCAGGTCTTGCCGTCGAGGCGGAGCTTCCAGCCCCAGTCCTCGTAGCCCCAGAGGTTCTCGTTGTTGCCGGTGAGCAGCACGAGCGACGCGTGGTGACCGATGCGCGTGACGTTGTCGCGCGCCTCCGCCTCCACTTCGCCGCGCAGGGGCTCCTCTTCGGCATACGCCGCGCACGCGAAGAGGAAGTCCTGCCAGGTCAGCAGGCCGAGCTCGTCGGCGACGTCGTAGAAGTCGTCCGCCTCGTAGATGCCGCCGCCCCACACGCGGATCAGGTTGAGGTGGCCGGCGCGCGCCTGACGCAGCCGCCGCTCGTAACGGGCGCGGTCGACGCGCACCGGGAACGCGTCATCCGGAATCCAGTTCGCGCCCTTGACGAACACCGGCACGCCGTTGACGTGCAGCGTGAACGGCGTGCCCGCGTCGTCCGGGGTGGAGTCCCACGCGACGGTGCGGAACCCGACGCGGCGACGGGCTTCGTCGAGGACGACTCCGGATGCCTCGATCCGCACGTCCACGTCGTACAGCGGCTGCTCGCCATAGCCGGCGGGCCACCACAGCTCGACGTCGGGAACGGACGCCGACACCGTCGCTTCCGTCTCCCCGGCGGCGATCTCGGCGCTGACCGACACGCCCGCCACGGAGACGGTCGCGGTGACCGGCTCGTCGCCCGCGCGCTCGATCACGAGGGCGACGTCGACGATGCCGGTCGCTGCATCCGTCACCCGCACCTGCGGGCGCACCGACGCGAGCCGCGCGGTCGACCAGGATTCCAGGCGCACCGGCTTCCAGATGCCGCTGGTCGCGGTCTTGATGCCCCAGTCCCACCCGAAGCTGCACGCGGACTTGCGGATCGCGTCGTAGGGGAGCGGGTACGGGCGCTGGCGCACGCCGAGGGCGACGCTCTGCTCGTTCGCGTAGCGGATCGGACTGCGGAACGAGACCGTCAGCACGTTGTCGCCCGCGACGAGGGCGTCGCGCACGTCGATGCGGTACGTGCGGTGCTGGTTCGCGGTCTCGGCGACCGTCGTGCCGTTGAGCCGCACGGTCGCGACCGTGTCGAGCCCGTCGAAGGCGAGGTCGTGGCGAGAGTGCGCCGCGAGCTCCGATTCGTCGACGGTGAACGTGGTCTCGTACGTCCAGTCGACGAGGCCGATCCAGGCCAGCGCCGACTCGTTGTCGTCGAGGTAGGGATCCGGGATCAGTCCCGCCGCCATCAGATCGAGATGGACGACCCCAGGCACTGTCGCGGGGATCACCGCCGAGGCGATGGGCTCGGGCGCGGGACCGGAGCCTGCGCGTACGGACCAGGCGCCCTGCAGGGTGCGGGTGGATGTCACTTGACGGCTCCTGAGGTGAGGCCACGGTAGATCCAGCGCTGCAGGAAGAGGAACGCGAGGATCGTGGGGATGATGACGACGATCGTGCCGGCTGCGATGATCTCCCACTGGGCTCCGAACGGTCCCTTGAACCGGAAGAGCGACGTGGAGATGAAGCCCTCGGAAGGCAGGTAGAGGAACGGCGCGTAGAACTCGTTGTAGATCGCGATGCCCTTGATGATCACGACGGTGGCGATCGCCGGGCGCAGCAGCGGAAGGATGATGCGCCAGTAGATCGTCCAGCGGTTGGCGCCGTCGAGCATCGCCGCCTCATCGAGCGAAACGGGGATCGACTGCATGAACTGGATGAACAGGTAGATCGCGATGATGTCCGTGCCCATGAAGAGGAGGATCAGCGCGGTCTTCGTGTCGTAGAGGCCGAGTCCGTTGATCAATTGGAAGGTCGCCACCTGGCTCGTCGCGCTCGGGATGAGCGTGGCGACCAGGAAGAGCCCGACCACGAGCTTCTTGCCGCGGAACACGAACCGATCGAGCGCATACGCGGCCATGGTGCCGATGAAGATCGTCCCGACGAGCGAGACCACGAGCACGATCGTCGTGTTGACGAAGCCCTCGAGCATCTCGCCGCTCGTGAACGCCGTGACGAAGTTGTCGAAGTTGAGCCAGTTCTCCGGCAGATCGAACGGGCCGGTGGAGGCGAACTCGGAACTCGTCTTCAAGCTCGCGAACAGCACCACCGACAGCGGGAGCAGGGTGAACAGAGCACCCACGATGAGGCTGACGTACTTCGCGGTGGTCGCGCTCATGCCCTTGAAGCGCATGAAGGGGGTCAGGCCGCTCTCATAGCGGCGCACGGTCGTCATGTCAGGTCAACCTTCTCGTCGGGGAAGACTTTGCGCTGGATCACGGTCACGATCAGCACGATGAACAGCAGCACGACGGCCATCGCCGACGCGAGGCCGACCTGCCGGTAGCTGAAGGCGGTCTGCAGCGTCTGGATCACGAACGTCGCCGAGCCGTTCGCGCCGCCGGTCATGATGAACGGGATCTCGAACACACTCAGGGCGCCGGCCACCGCGAGGATGAACGACAGGCCGATGACGCGGCGGATGCCGGGGAAGATCAGGGCCCAGAACTGCTGGAACCGCGACGCGCCGTCGATCTCGGCGGCTTCATACAGCTCGCGGGGGATCGACTGGATCGCTCCGAGGAAGAGCACGAAGTTGAGGCCCGTGTAGCGCCAGACCGAGGTCGCTGCCAGCGACCAGTTCACGTAGGCGGGGTCGCCGAGCCAGTGCGGGGGTTCGGTGACGCCGAACCACGACAGCGCCGTGTCGAGTGTGCCGCCCGGCTGGAAGAGGTAGAGGAACACGAACCCGATCGCGACGCCGTTGATCAGGTAGGGGAAGAAGAGGATGCCGCGGAACAGGTTCTGGAACCGCGTCGAGAAGCTCAGGATCGTCGCGAAGTAGAGGGCGATCGCCATCTGCACGAACGTCGCGAGGAAGTAGTAGAGGCTGACCCCGAAGACGCTGAAGATGCGCGGGTCGGTGAAGACCTGGACGTAGTTCTCCAGGCCGACGAAGTTCTTGGTGAGATCGATGCCGTCCCAGTCGGTCACGCTGAAGTAGAAGAGATTCAGCGCGGGCCAGTAGGTGAACACCAGGAGCAGACCCACCGCGGTGGCCAGGAACAGCCACGGGGTGAGGTGCTGCCGGAACGACCGTCCCGCGGAACGGCCGGTCTTGGGCCCGGCATCGCCGGTTCCGCGGGAACCGCGGAACCGGCGAGCACGTACGGGAGCGGAGAGGACGGACGGGGCGCCCGCGGGTGCGGAGCCGAGTGGTGCGAGTGCCATGTGCTTCTCCGAGTCCAGGGGTGGGTCAGTTGGAGAGCTTCTCGACCGAAGCGCCCCAACGTTCGTTGAGCTCGGCGAAGTAGCTGTCCTTGTCGCCGTCGGCAGCGCCGCGGGCGATGTCGACGAGCTTCTGACGGTAGAGCGGGCCGTAGATGTCGATCTGCGCGTCGTTGGCGGTGTCGGCGAGGAGGCTCTCCTTGCCCGCAGGAGCGGGGTTGATCTCGATGAGCTCGACGCCCGCGTCGGTGAAGCCGGCGAGGTTGTCGGGGAGGGGCTTCTCGAGAACCGGCGAGATCATGCCCTGCGCCTCGGTGTAGCCGGACTCCGAAACTACCCACTGGATCCATGCCCATGCGGCCGCCTTGGCCTTGGAGTGCTTGCTCACGGCGAGGTTGTAGTCGCCGCCGACCACGGCGAACTGCGTGCCGTCCACGGTCGCGGGGAAGGCGATGTAGCCGATGTCGTCGGCCGAGGCGCCGTTCTCTTCAGCCTTCGCCTGCATCTGCGAGATCGCCCATGAGCCGAGGGTCATCGTCGCGATCTTGCCGGTGGCCAGGTCGACCTTCGACTGCTCCCAGTTCGTGGTGAGCGGGTCTTCCTCGGTCAGGCCTGCGGCGACCGAGTCGTACAGCAGCGAGTCGATTGCGTAGACATCGGTACCTTCGGTCCACGGCGCCGGGTCTTCCGCCATCGTGATCGGTGCGTCCTGGTCGTCGGTCACGACGCCGAGGTTGCCGAAGCTCTGGGTGAGCGGCCAGCCGTCCTTGTAGTTCGTGTAGAGCGGGATCGCGTCGGTGTTGTCCTTGATCGCCTGCAGCGCCTCGAGCCACTCGTCTTCGTCGGTCGGCGGGGTCGTGATACCCGCCTCTTCCCAGACCTTCTTGTTGTAGATCACGCCGTTCGCGTTGCCGCCGAAGGCGATGCCGTACTGCGTGCCGTCGTAGCTCGCCGCCGGCAGGAACCGGTAGGTGTCCGCGAAGTCGGCGGTCTTGCCCAGGGGCTCGAGGAACTGGTCGTACTGGTTGGGGGAGATCGTCGGGATGCCGAGCACGTCGCCGTAGTTCGAGGTGCTCATCCGCGTCTGCATCTCGCCGGCGTAGTCGGTGATCCCCTCGAAGGTGACCTTCACGTCGGGGTACTTCGCCGTGAACTCCTTCGCGTACTTGTCGAACGTGCCGTCCGCGATCAGGTCGGTGCGCCACGTGACCACCGTGATGTCGCCCTTCACGTCGCCGTCGATCGTGTTGTCGGCGTCGCTCGAGCCACCTCCGCCGGCACAGCCCGCGAGGGCGATCCCGGTGACGGTGAGCAGGGCGAGCGCTCCCAATGTCTTCTTTGCCATGTGTATCTCCTTGTGAGGGTTCTCCGTTGACCTCGGATGCAGTCGCCGCCGCATCGGGGTTGTCGCGGGCCCACATTAGGCGCGTGAGAGCGCTCTCCGCAAGGGTAAATGTCAACGCTGTCGTATTCTGTCCGTTCAGAATTCAGATTCAAAAAACAGCTCTCGATCAGCACTTTAAGGTTACCTTGATCGTAGCTTCATGTCTGAAATGTCCATGAAATGTCCATCGTCGCCATTCCCCTGTACCTCTGCTACTCTGACCGGGAGGAGGGCCGATGACGGTTCAGCAGCGCGCCACGCTCGATGATGTCGCCCGGCTCGCGGGGGTCAGCTCGAAGACGGTCTCGCGTGTCTTCACGACCCGCGAACTGGTCGCGCCCGAGACGGTCGATCGGGTCCTCGCGGCCGCCAAGCGACTGCGGTTCCGGCCCAACACACTCGCGCGCGGTCTGCGGCGCGGCGGGGGCACGAACACCGTCGGATTCATCATGGGTGAGCTGAGCAACCCGTTCTACTACAAGGTCGCCTCCGGCATCGAGCGCGAGCTCGCCGGCGCCGGCTAYGGGCTGGTCGTCGCCACCACCGACGACACCCCAGAAGGCGAGGAGCGCGTCGCCGATGCGCTGCTCGCGCAGCGCATCGGCGCGCTGCTGCTGATCCCGGTGGCCGACGACCAGTCGTATCTCGAAGGAGAGCGCCAGCTCGGCACACCGGTCGTTGCGATCGACCGGCCGGCACGCAATCTCGTGGCCGACTCGATCGTGCTCGAGAACCACCGTGGGGTCTTCGACGCGACCAGCCGGCTGCTCGCACGGGGCCATCGGCGGATCGCGTACATCTGCAATCCGGCATCCGTCTACACCCAGGCTGAGCGCCTGCGCGGCTATCGCGATGCGATGGCGGCGGCGGGCGTGACCGAGACGGCGAGGTGGGAGATGCTGGCGGACGACCTGGCGATCCCGGCGGACGAGCTCGTGCGGAGGGTGATGACCATGGACGACCCGCCCACCGCGCTCCTGGCGGGGAACAACCGCGTCACGATCGGCGCGCTTCGGGTGCTGCGCGACCTCCACGACGACGGGCGAACCGCGATCGTCGGCTTCGACGACTTCGACACCGCCGACGTGCTCGGGGTTTCGGTCATCAGCTATGACCCCGTCGAACTCGGTCGCAGGGCTGCGCAGGTTGCGCTCGAGCGCATCGGCGACCCGGCCGGCTTCACCCGGCAGATCGCACTGCCCACCTGGATCATCGAGCGAGGCACCGGCGAACGGCACGCAGCTCAGAGAGGCGAGGAATGACCGCGGGAATCGTTCAGCTGG
>NZ_JBFUFC010000173.1:0-8382 GCF_056403635.1 Microbacterium sp. P2_F9
CTTTCCAGCTCGTCCAGCGCTCTCCGGAGGAGCCCGCCTCGGCGAGCTTCGACCGCACCGCGGTGCCGAAAGTCGGGTGGCTGTCGCCATCGAGGTCGACGCCGAGCAGGACCGGCACCGCGAGCGCCTGGCCGACGATGTGCTCGCGTTCGGCGAGCACCGGTCCTTCGAATCGCACGATGTCCTCGACGCGCGCACCGAGGAGGCTTGCGACCTCTTCGGCGGACAGGCCCGCACGGATGTGCGCCTGGATCTCGCGCGGACTCGGTCGTTCTGTGGCGCGATCGACGCCGTCGCGTTCTCGACGCACCTTGCGCAGCTCGGCGCGCAGCACGTCGTCGATGGGGAGCGAGAAGCGCTCGCCCGCCTCGGTCGCGAGTACGATCGCTTCGTCCTCGGTTCCGATCACTTTGAGCTGTTCCATGCGAACCGCCCTTCCCGATCCAGCCGTGTGGCCCCATGCTTACACAGCACGTCCGCGCAGACCGGGAATAACCCGGGCGCGCCGCGAGTTTCACGGGTCGCACGGTCAACATCGGACGAGAGCGCATTTGCCAAATGCGCCGAGGTCGTGCAAACTATCGCCCGCCCGCAAGGGCAGGTGACACCAGGATCTCCCGGAAGTAGAGACTTTTACGCAATGGCTACCGATTACGACGCCCCCCGCAAGACCGAAGACGACAGCGAGTCGATCGAGGCTCTCAAGGAGCGTGTTCCCGACAAGCTGTCGGGTGCGGTGGATGTTGAGGACGCCGACAACCCCTCGGGGTTCGAGCTTCCCGGCGCGGACCTCTCCGACCTCGAGCTCGACGTCGTCGTCCTCCCGCCGCAGGAAGACGAGTTCACCTGTGTGAACTGCTTCCTCGTGAAGCACCGCTCGCAGCTCGATCACGAGCGCAAGGACGGACCTATCTGCGCGGAGTGCGCGGCGTAGCGACTGACTGGGCCCGCCGCACCGCCGCCGCAAGGCGGTCGGGCGTGCGGGTCGACAGCGTCCACGTGGGCGTCGGATCGTCGGGATCGGTCACGGGAATCGTGACGAGACCGTCGATCCCGCCGCGGATCACGTGCCACGACCTCGGATCGAGGCCGACCCCGCGCCCTTGACGCGCGTCCTCGCCCTCGAGCGCCGTCGGCTCGCCCAGCAGCTCCACGGGGATGCGGGCTCGGCCGGCGCGAAGCGTGCCGTCCTCCACCGCGATGACGGGGGAGAGGCCGACGAGGAGTACCACGGTGAGCACGCCGACCGTGATCCCGATGGCCAGCGAGAGCGTGTGATCGATGGGCACGAACACGAGTCCGGCCATGGGGGCGACGACCGCTGCACTGGCGAGAACCCAGAGCGACGGACTCAGTCGCTCGCGGTACCCGGTGCCGGCGATCGTGCCGTCGTTGCGCGCTGTCTTCTGCATTACCCTCGTTGAGTGACTGAAACCGTGGATGTCCTCATTATCGCGCCCGAGGCTCCCGTCTACGCCCACCCCGGCGACGCCGGCGCTGATCTCACCGCGGCCGAGGCGCTGCGTCTCGAGCCGGGCCAGCGTGCCCTCGTCGGCACGGGCGTGCGGATCGCGCTGCCCGATGGCCACGTCGCCTTCGTCGTGCCGCGCAGCGGTCTGGCGACCAAGCACGGCATCACGATCGTGAACGCGCCTGGGACGGTCGACGCGGGCTACCGCGGCGAGATCAAGGTCACACTCTTGAACACGGATGCCGAGCACGCGTATGACATCGCCGTCGGCGATCGCATCGCGCAGCTGATCGTCATGCCGGTGCCGAGGGCCCGCTTCATCCCGGTGGAGGAGCTGCCCGACAGCTCGCGGGGCGAGGGCGGATTCGGCTCGACCGGCTACCAGAAGGACGGAGCACAGTCATGACCGACGCCACTTCAGGGGCGGCAGCGGAGCCGGACGAGAGCCCGGTCGCCCTCGACCGCGAGCAGGCCGGACCGTTCGACGAGTCGGAAGCGAATCCCGTCCGCCCCTACATCGACCTCGGCGGCATCAAGATCCTTCCCCGTGAGGGGCTCAACCTCCGCCTCGAGGTGGAGGAGCAGACCAAGCGCATCGTCGCGGTCGGCCTGGACTACGCCGGTTCGACCCTGCAGGTGCAGCCCTTCGCGGCACCCCGCACGACCGGTCTGTGGGACGAGACCCGCGATCAGATCCGCCAGCAGATCCGCCAGCAGGGCGGCCGCGTCGAGGAGCGGGAGGGCCCCCTGGGCGCCGAACTGCTCGCCGAGGTTCCGGTCGCCGGCGCGGACGGTTCCAGCGGCAAGCGGCTCGCCCGCTTCATCGGCGTCGACGGCCCGCGGTGGTTCCTGCGCGGAGTGATCGGCGGTGCCGCGACGGCGGACGTGGATGCCGCGGCTCAGGTCGAAGACCTGTTCCGGTCGATCGTGGTCGTGCGCGGCGGCTCGCCGATGCCGCCACGGGACCTCATCCCGCTGAAGATGCCGGCCACTCCGGGGACGGCGTGACCGACGACCCGAGCCGCGACGCCGGTTCGGACGCGGAAGCCACCCCGGCAGCCTCGGAGCTGATCGGCGCCGCGCTCGGCGGGGCGGCGCGGCGGGCCGGCCTGGATCCGGCATCCGAAGCGAGCACCGGCCACGTCGTATGGCGGTCGATGGGCGGTTGGCGCGGGGTGCTGGAGTCGGTGCTGCCGACGCTCGTCTTCGTCGTCACCTACACCGTCACGATCGACCCGGAGACCCACCAGGGCGACCTGTGGCTCGCCCTCATCCTCTCGGTCGGCCTCGCGGTGGTCTTCACCGCCATCCGTCTCATCATGCGCTCGCCCGCGAGCGCCGCCATCGGCGGGCTGATCGCAACGGGAGCGGCGGCCGGACTGGCACTGTGGACCGGTCGCGCGGCCGACAACTTCCTCTTCGGGCTCGTCACCAATGCGGTGTACGGCACGGCCTTCCTGGTCTCGGCGATCATCGGCTGGCCGCTCATCGGCCTCATCGGCGGATGGCTCATGGGCGAGGCGACCGCGTGGCGCGAAGACCGCCGCAAGCGCCGGGTCTACTTCTGGCTCACGATCGCCTCGGCGGGCCTGTTCTTCCTGCGCCTCGCCGTCGAGCTGCCGCTCTACCTCGCGAACGACGTCACGACGCTCGGAACCATGAAACTGATCCTGGGGCTGCCCCTCTTCGCGCCGCTCGTCGCGGTGACCTGGCTCGCGGTGCGGGCGCTCTATCCCCGCGCCAAGGACTGATACATTTATCTTGACATCAAGATAAATTCTCCCGTCGCGGATAAGGCCAGCCTCACTAGCCGAGGGTGCACCAGCGGGGGAAGATGGGGAAGGTCGGATCCGGAATCCGACCACTCCGCCGCCGACGAAGGAGACACGCGTGTCCACGGTTGACAGCTTCGGTGCCAAGAGCACCCTGACGGTCGGCAGCACCGACTACGAGATCTTCCGCATCGACAAGGTCGCGGGCTACGAGAAGCTGCCCTTCAGCCTCAAGGTCCTGCTCGAGAACCTGCTGCGCACCGAAGATGGCGCGAACGTCACGAAGGAGCAGATCGAGGCGCTCGGATCGTGGGATGCCGCGGCCGAGCCGAACACCGAGATCCAGTTCACGCCCGCCCGCGTCGTGATGCAGGACTTCACCGGCGTTCCCTGCATCGTCGACCTCGCCACCATGCGTGAAGCCGTCGCCGCCCTCGGTGGCGACGCCACCAAGATCAACCCGCTCTCGCCGGCCGAGATGGTCATCGACCACTCCGTCATCGCCGACCTGTTCGGCACCGAGAACGCCCTCGAGCGCAACGTCGAGATCGAGTACGAGCGAAACGGCGAGCGCTACCAGTTCCTGCGCTGGGGCCAGACCGCGTTCAACGACTTCAAGGTCGTCCCCCCTGGAACGGGCATCGTCCACCAGGTCAACATCGAGCACCTCGCGAAGGTCATCTACGACCGGACCGTCGGCGGCGCGCTCCGCGCCTACCCCGACACCTGCGTCGGCACCGACTCGCACACCACGATGGTCAACGGCCTCGGCGTGCTGGGCTGGGGCGTCGGCGGCATCGAGGCCGAGGCCGCCATGCTCGGCCAGCCCGTCTCGATGCTCATCCCGAAGGTCGTCGGCTTCAAGCTCTCCGGTGCGATCCCGACCGGCGTCACCGCGACCGATGTCGTGCTGACGATCACGGACATGCTGCGCAAGCACGGTGTGGTCGGCAAGTTCGTCGAGTTCTACGGCGAGGGCGTGGCATCCGTCCCGCTCGCCAACCGCGCCACCATCGGCAACATGAGCCCGGAGTTCGGCTCCACGGCGGCGATGTTCCCGATCGACAGCGTGACCGTCGACTACCTCCGCCTGACCGGCCGTGACGAGCAGCAGCTCGCGCTCGTCGAGGCGTACGCCAAGGAGCAGACGCTCTGGCACGACGCGTCGCGGGAGCCCGTGTTCAGCGAGTACATGGAGCTCGACCTCTCGACGGTCGTCCCGTCGATCGCCGGCCCGAAGCGCCCGCAGGACCGCATCGTGCTCTCGAACGCCAAGCAGCAGTTCGAGAGCGATCTCCTGAACTATGCGGAGGTCGACCACGACCTGGTCGATCTCGAAGGCTCCGAATCGTTCCCGGCATCCGACCCCCCGGGCAACTCGCCCGAGGAGGAGTACAGCCAGCACCAGCATCACCACCACAGCCATGCGCCGGCCACGGCGTCGAAGCCGACGCCGGTGACGCTGGCGGACGGCGAGAAGTTCGTGCTCGACCACGGCGCGGTCACGATCGCGGCGATCACCTCGTGCACCAACACGTCGAACCCCTCCGTCATGCTCGCCGCGGGCCTCCTCGCCCGCAACGCGGTGAAGAAGGGCCTGAAGGCGAAGCCCTGGGTCAAGACCACCCTCGCGCCGGGCTCCAAGGTCGTCACCGACTACTACGAGAAGGCCGGCCTCACCCAGGACCTCGAGGACCTCGGGTTCTACACGGTGGGCTACGGCTGCACCACGTGCATCGGCAACTCGGGACCCCTCATCGAGGAGGTCTCGGCGGCGATCAACGAGAACGACCTCGCCGTGACCGCCGTGCTCTCGGGCAACCGCAACTTCGAGGGCCGGATCAACCCGGACGTGAAGATGAACTACCTCGCGAGCCCGCCGCTCGTGATCGCGTACTCGCTCGCCGGCTCGATGAACTTCGACTTCGAGGTCGACGCGCTGGGCACCGACCAGGACGGCAACGACGTCTTCCTGCGGGACATCTGGCCCGACTCGGCCGAGGTGCAGGCGACGATCGACTCGTCGATCAACAAGGAGATGTTCACGCACCAGTACGCGAGCGTGTTCGAGGGCGATGAGCGGTGGCGCACGCTGCCGACGCCGACCGGCGACGTGTTCGAGTGGGACGACGCATCCACGTATGTGCGCAAGCCCCCGTACTTCGACGGCATGACGATGGAGCTGACCCCGGTCGCCGATATCGCCGGCGCCCGCGTCATGGCCACGCTGCTGGACTCGGTCACCACCGACCACATCAGTCCGGCCGGCAACATCAAGGCAGACAGCCCCGCCGGTCAGTATCTGGCCGAGCACGGCGTCGACCGCAAGGACTTCAACTCGTACGGCTCGCGCCGTGGCAACCACGAGGTGATGATCCGCGGCACGTTCGCGAACATCCGCCTGAAGAACCAGCTGGTGCGCGCGGTCAACGACGGCGCCGAGGTCGAGGGTGGACTCACCCGCGACTTCACCCAGGCGGGCGGTCCGCAGTCGTTCATCTACGACGCCAGCCAGAACTACCAGGCTGCCGGCGTCCCGCTCGTGATCTTCGGCGGCAAGGAGTACGGCTCCGGCTCGTCGCGCGACTGGGCGGCGAAGGGAACGAGCCTGCTCGGCGTCAAGGCCGTCATCACCGAGAGCTTCGAACGCATCCACCGCTCGAACCTCATCGGCATGGGCGTGGTGCCGCTGCAGTTCCCTGCGGGGGAGAGCTGGGCTTCGCTCGGCCTCGACGGCACCGAGATCGTCTCGATCGCCGGCCTCGAGGAGCTCAATGAGGGCGTCACGCCGAAGACCGTCACGGTCACGGCCGCCCCCAGCGAGTTCTCGGCGCCCGGCAAGGAGACTGTCGAGTTCGAGGCTGTCGTGCGCATCGACACGCCCGGCGAAGCGGACTACTACCGCAACGGCGGCATCCTCCAGTACGTCCTGCGCAGCCTGGTCTGAGCACACCAGCGAAGGGGCCGGGGGCATCCCCGGCCCCTTCGCCATGCAACCGCCCAGGTAGACTGGGACGTGAATCGTCGGCGGGGAAGGGAGCAGGGATGTCGCTTCTCTCATCGATCTCCGGCCCGCGCGACCTCGACGCGCTGTCGATCGAGCAGCTGACCCAGCTCTCCGGCGAGGTGCGCGAGTTCCTGATCGAGAACGTCGCTCGCACCGGTGGCCATCTCGGACCCAACCTGGGCGTGGTCGAGCTGACGATCGCCCTGCACCGAGTGTTCGACTCGCCGAACGATCCCATCATCTTCGACACCGGGCACCAGTCGTACGTCCACAAGCTGCTCACGGGCCGCCAGGACTTCTCGCAGCTCCGTGCCCGCGGTGGCCTCGCCGGGTACCCGCAGCGCTCCGAGAGCCCGCACGACGTGGTCGAGTCATCGCACGCGTCGAGCTCACTGAGCTGGGCGGACGGAGTCTCGCGCGCGCTGATCCGCACGGGCCGGCGCGACCGCCACGTCGTCGCGGTGGTCGGCGACGGCGCCCTCACGGGCGGCATGACGTGGGAGGCGCTCAACAACATCTCCGATGACAACGATCGCAACCTCGTGATCGTCGTCAATGACAACGGCCGCTCGTACGCTCCGACGATCGGCGGCATGGCGCGGTATCTCAATCGGGTCCGCACCGCAGGCGGCTACGAGCTGCTGCGCCGAAACTCCGACACGCTGTTCGGCAAGTTCGGCCCTGCGGGACGCGCGATGTACCGCGGCGTCCGGGGTGGCACGCATGGCTTCCTCAGCCGCTTCACGAACAACGAAGCCCTCTACTCCAACCTCGACATCAAGTACCTCGGTCCGGTCGACGGCCACGACCTGCGCATGCTCATCGAGACGCTCGAGCTCGCCAAGGAGTATGGCGCTCCCGTCATCGTCCACGCCATCACCGAGAAGGGGAGGGGCTACGAGCCCGCTCTGCTCGATGAGGCCGACCAGTTCCACGCCGTCGGGCGCATCGACCCGGTGACGGGCGGCGCGCTCGGCGCCGCTGCCGGCACCTCGTGGACCGACGTCTTCGCCGAGGAGCTTCCGTTGATCGCGGAAGATCGCGACGACATCATCGCGATGACCGCGGCGATGCTCCGCCCGACCGGGCTGCTGCCCTTCTCCCAGCGCTTCCCCGACCGCGTCTACGACGTCGGCATCGCCGAACAGCACGCCGTCGCTTCGGCCGCCGGCCTGGCCTATGGCGGCTTGCATCCCGTGCTGGCGATCTATGCGACGTTCATGAACCGTGCGTTCGATCAGGTGCTGATGGATGTCGCGCTCCACCATGCCGGCGTGACGTTCGTGCTCGATCGGGCGGGTGTGACGGGCCCCGACGGCCCGAGTCACCACGGCATCTGGGATCTGGCGATGCTGCAGCTCGTCCCGCACATCCGCATCGCCGTGCCCCGCGACGCGGAGCGGCTCCGCGAGGAGCTGCGCGAGGCCGTCGCGGTCGGCGACGCCCCCACGGTGATCCGCTTCCCCAAGGGCAGCGTCAGCCCCGACCTGCCCGCGGTGGAGCGCCTCGCAGACGGCGTGGACGTGCTCGTTCGTTCCGATGCGCAGGACGTCCTGATCGTGGGCATCGGCCCGATGGCGCACCTCGCCGTCGACGTTGCCGAGCGGCTGCGTGCGCAGGGCATCGGCGCGACCGTCGTCGACCCGCGCTGGGCCATTCCGGTGCAGCCGTCCATCGTGCAGCTCGCGGCATCCCATCGTCTCGTCATCACGATCGAGGACGGCATCCGAGTCGGCGGCATCGGCACACGCGTGCGTCAGGTGCTGCGCGAAGCCGGCGTCGACACCGCGGTGGACGAGCTCGGCGTGCCCGACGAATTCATCGCCCACGCATCCCGGGAGCAGATCCTCGCGGATGCCGGACTGACGGCGGCGAAGATCGCCCAGGACGTCGTGGCCCAGGTGCTCGGTACCCGCATCCCGGTGGCGCGGCCGACCACCAGCGAGCTGTCGACGCTGTCCGAATGGGCCGCGCGCCGCGACGGCTGACGCTGCCGGCGTCCCTGAGTGTCCCAGGCGTTCCCCGAGTGTCCCAGGCGGTCCCTGAGTCTCCCAGGCGGTCCCTGAATGTCCCAGGCGGTCCCTGAGCTTGTCGAAGGGCCGCCGGACGCTTCGACAAGCTCAGCGACCGGC
>NZ_JBFUFC010000174.1:0-8335 GCF_056403635.1 Microbacterium sp. P2_F9
GTGCTGTACTTCGCCGCCGCCGGGCTCTCGCTCCTGTTCGATCGCCGCAAGGCGAAACGCACCGCCGCCTTCCTGGCGTCCGAGGCCAGCGCGTGAGCGAACCCGGGCCCGCCGAACGATATGCGCGAGCACGGGAGGATCAGCGACATCCGATCACGGCCGCGTTCGCGGCATCCCAGAAGTTCACTCTCGACCCCTTTCAGATCGCCGGATGCCACGCCCTGGAGGACGGCGGCAGTGTGCTGGTCGCAGCGCCCACAGGTGCGGGCAAGACGATCGTGGGGGAGTTCGCGATCCATCTGGCGATGCGCGAATCCGCCGCCGATCCGCACCCGCCCAAGGCGTTCTACACGACCCCGATGAAGGCCCTGTCGAACCAGAAGTTCCGCGAGCTCGTCGAGGTGTACGGCGCGGACCAGGTCGGCCTGCTCACCGGCGACACGAACATCAACGGCAACGCGCGAGTGGTCGTCATGACGACCGAGGTGCTGCGCAACATGCTGTACGCGGGATCGTCGGCGCTGAAGGGCCTGCGCTACGTGGTGATGGATGAGGTGCACTACCTCGCCGACCGCTTCCGCGGCGCGGTGTGGGAAGAGGTCATCATCCACCTGCCCGCGGACGTGCGCCTGATCTCCCTCTCCGCCACCGTCTCCAACGCCGAGGAATTCGGCGACTGGCTCGACACGGTCCGCGGCGACACCGAGGTGATCGTCTCCGAGATCCGCCCCGTGCCCCTCGAGCAGCATGTGCTCGTGCGTGGCGACCTGCTGCCGCTGTTCGACGACCGCGCCGGCATCGCCACCGCGCAGGTCAACCAGGAGCTCATGCGCATCCGGTCGTTCAAGGGAGCGAACTTCGAGAACAACCGGCGCACCCAGGCGATGCGCAGCGCCGCGAACCGAAACGGCGGCTACGAGGCCGCTCGGCACCGCCCGAACAAGGGCGGCACCCGCCCGGTGCGCTCGGCGAACGTGCAGCGCATCGAGCGGCTCGACCGCCCGGATGTCGTCAAGCTCCTGGAGCGCGCCAACCTCCTGCCGGCCATCTTCTTCATCTTCAGTCGCGTGGGGTGCGACGCCGCCGTGCAGCAGGTGCGGCGGTCCGGCATCCGACTCACCACCCCCGAGGAGCGCACCGAGATCCGCGCGGTCGTCGAAGAGCGCACCAGGGCCCTGCTTGACGAGGACCTCGCGGTGCTCGGCTACTTCGAGTGGCTGGACAACCTCGAGCGCGGCGTCGCGGCCCACCATGCCGGCCTCCTCCCGGCCTTCAAGGAGGTCGTCGAGGAGCTCTTCCGACGCAAACTCGTCAAGGCCGTCTTCGCGACCGAGACCCTCGCGCTCGGCATCAACATGCCGGCCCGCACCGTCGTGCTCGAGAAGCTGGAGAAGTTCAACGGCGAGGCGCGCGTCGCGATCACGTCGGGGGAGTACACCCAGATCACCGGACGCGCCGGACGGCGCGGGATCGACGTCGAGGGCCATGCGGTCATCCAGTGGACCGAGGGGCTGGATCCGCAGGCCGTCGCAGCACTCGCCTCGCGCCGCACCTATCCGTTGAACTCGAGCTTCCGGCCCACCTACAACATGGCCGTTAACCTCATCGACCAGTTCGGCCGGCCGAAGGCGCGCGAGATCCTCGAGTCGTCGTTCGCGCAGTTCCAGGCCGACCGTGCGGTGGTGGGTCTCGCCCGCCAGGTGCGCGAGCAGGAGGCCTCGCTGGAGGGCTATCGCACCGCGATGACCTGCGACCGCGGCGACTTCACCGATTACGCGGAGATCCGGCGCGACTTGAGCGACCTCGAGAAGCTCCACCGCAAAGACGCGAACGCGTCACGGGGCACCCGCGAGAAGCGCCAGAGCGAGATCGCCTCGCTGCGCCGGCGCATGCAGCGCCATGCCTGCCATCAGTGCCCCGACCGGGAGCAGCACGCCCGTTGGGCCGAGCGATACTGGCGGCTGCACCGCACCGTCGAGGGGCTGCGTCGCCAGATCGACAACCGCACCGGCACCGTGGCCCGGATCTTCGACCGCGTCGTCGACGTGCTCGACGAGTTGGCGTACGTCGAGTTGAAGGACGACGGGACCACGTCGCTCACCTCAGCCGGGCGGATCATGCGCCGCATCTACGGCGAGCGCGATCTGCTCGTGGCGGAGTCGCTGCGGCAGGGTCTGTGGAACGGGCTGGATGCCGCGTCCCTCGCCGCCCTCGCCTGCAGCCTCGTGTACGAACCCCGTCGCGACGACGCCGGTCCGACGGAGCACGGACTTCCGCGCGGTGCGTTCCGCGCCGCCCTCGGCCAGACGCAGGAGCTGTGGCAGCACCTCGACGACCTGGAGCGGGCACACAGCCTCCCCGGCACTGAGCCGATCGCCGCGGGTCTGGCCGGCGCGATGCACTCGTGGGCGCGCGGAATGGCGCTCGACCGCGTGCTGATCGAGGCGGACATGGCCGCCGGCGACTTCGTGCGCTGGACGAAGCAGACGATCGACCTCCTCGACCAGCTCTCGCTCGTGGCCGACGCCCCGCTCGCAACGGTGGCGCGGAAGGCGCTGGACGCCGTCCGCCGGGGCATCGTCTCGTATTCGTCCGTCTAGGGTTGATCCGTGCCCGAGCCCGTCGCCTCCGCGCGCCGACCCGACATCGGCGGCCCCGCGGCCCTGCTGCCGCTCTGGGCCGCGCTGCTCGTCTCGGCCGCGGGCGGGCTGGTGCTGACGACCGCCTTCCCGGCACTGGGCTGGTGGCCGACCGTGTTCGTCGCCGTCCCGATGGCGCTCATGGCCCTCATCGGCCGTCGGACGTGGAGCGCGCTGCTCGTGGGATTCGCGTTCGGTGCGGCCTTCTACCTCGTGAACGTCTCGTTCACCGCCCGGTACCTGGGGCCGGTGCCGTGGCTCGCGCTGTCGATGCTCGAGGCCGTCATCACGGCGGTGTTCGCCATACCGATCACGCTCGCCTACCGCTGGCTGCCGCGCGCGATCCCCGGGCGCTGGGCGCGCCTCATCCTGCTGCCGATGCTGGTCGCCGGGCTCTGGACGATGCGCGAGCAGGTGGTGGGCTCCTGGCCCTACGGTGGCTTCCCCTGGGGGCGCGTCGGCGTGACGCAGTCGACGAGCATCCTCGGCCACCTCGCGTCGTGGGTCGGGATCTCGGGCCTGACCTTCCTTATCGTGCTGTGCTGTGCTGCCGCGATCGAGTTCGTGCGGCTGCGCCAGTTCCGCAGCATCCGGTACGCCATCCCCACGATCGTCTTCGCGCTGCTCCTCCTGCTCGTGCCGCAGTTCCCGACCACGGATGCCGGCACCATCCGCGTCGGCGCGGTGCAGGGCAACGGACCGGCCGGCTACTTCGACGAGCGCGCGCCGCACGCCGTGCTGGACGCCCAGCTGGAGGCGACCAAGCCCCTCGTCGGACAGGAAATGGATGTGCTGCTGTGGCCCGAAGGCGGGATCGACTCCGACCCGACGACCGATGCCAGGACCGCGGCGGTGCTCGACGACCTCGCCCGGCGGATCAACGCACCGCTGCTCGTGAGCGCGGTCACCACCCGGGGCGAGGAGTACTTCAATTCATCGCTGCTGTGGGAGCAGGGTGCCGCCAATCCGACGCAGACCTATGACAAGTGGCATCCGGTGCCGTTCGGGGAGTACGTCCCTGATCGCTGGTTCTACAATCTGCTCGCCCCCGACCTCATCGGTCTGATCGGTCGCGGCTACACCCCAGGCAGCTCGTCGCCGTTCTTCGACATCGACGGCACCGGCGTGGGACTCGCGATCTGCTTCGACGTCATCTACGACGACGTCATCTGGACCGGGGCGCGCGACGGCGCCGAGGTCTACATGTTCCAGACGAACAACGCCGACTTCCGCGGCACCGACGAGAATCTGCAGCAGCTGGCGTTCGCGCGGATGCGCGCCCTCGAGACCGGCCGAGCAGTGGTGAACCTGTCGACGGTCGGCACGAGCCAGGTGATCTCACCGGACGGCACGACGATCGACGGCCTCCCGGCGGACACCGCCGGTCAGATGCTCACGACGGTGCCGCTGCGCACCGGGCTGACGCCCGCTGTGGTCATCGGGCAGGCGCTGCAGGCGCTGCTCTGCTGGGGAAGCCTCGTCGCGATCAGCGCGCTCGGCGTCTTCGCCTGGATCCGGCGTCGCAACACGAAGACGGCGCCCGCTCCCGAAGGAACAGGCGCCGTCGAAGTCGGCTGACGGGCGTCAGGCGCTGATCTTGTCGACCTTCTGAGCACTGACGTCCTCGCCGGCGCCACGGCGCGCCCGGACGTAGGCGAGGCGCTCTTCGAGGAGCTCCTCGAGCTCGGGAAGCGTGCGTCGCTCCAGCAGCATGTCCCAGTGACTGCGGGCGACCTTGTCGCCGCTGTGGTCGACTGTCGCCGTGCCTTCGCCGATGCGCAGCAGAGACTCGGCGCCGCAGACGCGGCATTCCCAAGCGTCGGGCACTTCGGCGTCGGCCGCGAAGGTCATGGTGGTGTCACGCCCGCACGCCGTGCAGGTGTAGGTGTGCTGTGCGCGTTCATGGAACACGACGCCCTCTTCGCTCTGTAAGCTCTGGGCGCCGAGTCGGATGCCGCGAAGACTGCGGTCTGCCATTGTGGGGTCCTCTCGTCGCTTCTCAGGTATAACGAAGCGACCTGGGCATCTCATCCGAAGTAGGCGATGGACGGCGGCATTCACAGTGGATGCACAGGGCCGAGCTGTGCCCGTTTCCTGCTATGAAACGTCAGCGCAGGGCGGCGAGCGCGACGTCCGCCCGATCGGTCACGACACCATCGACACCCATCGCCACGAGGCGCTTCATGTCCACCGGATCATTGACCGTCCACACGTGGACCTCGACGTCGGCGCGGTGGGTCAGGTCGATGAATCTCGGGGTCACGATCCGCACACGGCCGTGCCGCTCGGGCACCTGGACCGCGTCGATTCCGGCGAGCGCGCGCCGCACCATCCGCTCCGATCGCATCGACACAGCGCCGAGCAGACGGGCGATCGTGGAAGTCCCAGGCGACGTGGCGGGACGGATGCCGGGAGCCGCCGCAGCGGCCGCGTCGAGCGCCGCGCGGCGGCGGTCGTCCGAGAAGCTCGTGACGAGCACGCGAGCGCCGTGCTCCGCCACCTCGCGGCCCACGGGCACGGCGGCGGCAGACGCCTTGACGTCGAGATTGAAGCGCAGCAGGGGGAAGGTGTCGAGGGCCTGCGCGAGGGTGATCAGGCCGCCATGGCCGGCCATGATGCCTTCCAACTCGCGGACCGTCACCTGGTCGACGCGACGCAAATCACCGGTCACGCGGGAGAGATCGTCGTCGTGGAAGAGCACCACGGCACCGTCGCGGGTCAGGTGGCAGTCCGACTCGACATAAGTCGCCCCGGCGGCTTCCGCGGCCGCGACGGCTGCGAAGGAGTTCTCGGCGACGCCGTGGGACTTGCCCTCCGCCGTCACAAGGCCACGGTGCGCGAGCACCCGCGGTGTCGCGGCGCGCGCGAACCAGGGGTGCGTCACGACTGGTCGGTGGGAGCGGGTGACGGCGCCGGCGGGATCGCGGCATCCGTCCGTCGTGCCATGTCGTTGACCGAGCCGGCGAAGGCGCCGCTCATGCCCTTGAGTGCGTCGGTGAACTCGCTCGGGATGATCCAGAGCTTGCTGGAGGCGCTCTCGGCGATCTTCGGCAGGGTCAACAGGTACTGGTAGGCCAGGAGCTTCTCGTCGGGATTGCCGGCGTGGATCGCCTGGAAGACGGTGGCGATGGCCTCGGCCTCGCCCTGCGCGCGCAGCACGGCAGCCTGCTTGTCGCCCTCGGCCCGCAGGATCTCGCCCTGGCGGTGGCCTTCGGCTTCGAGGATCGCGGACTGCTTCGTGCCCTCGGCGGTGAGGATGAGCGCGCGGCGGTCGCGCTCGGCCCGCATCTGCTTCTCCATCGAATCCTGGATCGAGTGCGGCGGATCGATCGCCTTCAGCTCGACGCGACCGACCCGGACACCCCATTTGCCGGTGGCCTCATCGAGTACGACACGGAGCTGGCCGTTGATGTTGTCTCGGCTCGTCAGCGCCTCTTCGAGGTTGAGACTGCCCACCACGTTGCGGAGCGTAGTGGTGGTGAGCTGCTCGACCGCACCCAGGTAGTTGGCGATCTCGTAGGTCGCGGCGCGCGCATCGGTGACCTGGAAGTAGACCACGGTGTCGATGGAGACGACCAGGTTGTCCTCGGTGATCACCGGCTGCGGCGGGAAGGACACCACCTGCTCGCGCATGTCGATGAGCGGCCGGACCCGGTCGATGAAGGGCACCAGGAGGTTCAAGCCGGGCATAAGGGTCTTGTGATACCGGCCGAGGCGCTCCACGACCCCCGCGCTCGCCTGCGGGATGATCCGGATGGAGCGGACGATGATCACCAGCACGAAGACGAAGACCGTGATCGCGAGGATCCAGCCGATCGCGGTGGGAACGATCTGCCCGACATTCATGAATTGGACTCCTCGGATTCGGGCCGGACGAACGCGGTCGCGCCGTCGATGCGAGAGACCCGGATCGGCGTGCCGGGGTCGAGCGTCCGCAGGGCTTCGGACCGTGCGGTCCAGATGTCGCCGTTCGTCAGCTTGACCTGCCCGCCGTCGGGGGAGACGGTCGATACGACGCGACCGGCGAGGCCGATGAGCGCCGCGACATTCGAGGGCGTCGGATCCTCGCCGCGCTGCAGCCGGCGCAGGAGCGGGGGCCGCAGGATGAGCACCAGCACTGCGGCGACCACGGCCGCGACCACCGCCTGCAGCCACAACGGAGCGCCGAGCAGATCGGCGACGAGCCCCGCGACGCTGCCGATGCCGAGCATCAGGAAGGTGAACGTGAGCGTGAGCATCTCGATCACCAGGAACGCAAGGATCAGGACGACCCATGCGATCCATGACCAGTCCTCGATCGTCTGGATGAGCTCCACGATGTGCCTCCTGGCTTGAACTTATCACGCGTGGTGGGCCCTGGATCCGGGCCGAGAAGGGGCTGCTTGGTAGGGTCGAGTGGCGCCACGCGATCCCGCGCGGCGGGCGCGGAACCTCCGCCCACAGTCGCCCCGCAACACCCTGGAGTACCCGTGTCCGAATCCCTCGTTCCCCTGGCCCCCGGATCGCTCAGCGGCAAGACCGCGCTCGTCACCGGCTCCTCGCGCGGCATCGGCGCCGATACCGCGCGGTACTTCGCACAGGCCGGCGCCGACGTCGTGATCAACTACCGCAACAAGGCGCCCCGCGCCGAGAAGCTCGGCGCGGAGCTGCGCGAGCTCGGCGTGCAGGCGCTCGTCATCGGAGCCGATCTCACCGACCCCGAGTCGGTCAAGGCGATGTTCGACGAGGTCGAGCGCACCTACGGCGGCCTGGACATCCTCGTCCTCAACGCGTCCGGCGGCATGGAGTCCGGCATGGCCGAGGACTATGCGCTGCTGCTCAACCGCGACGCCCAGGTGAACGTGCTCGAGGCGGCCGGCCCGCTGCTGCGCGAGGGCTCGCGGGTCGTGTTCGTCACGAGCCACCAGGCGCATTTCATCCGCACAACGCCGACCATGCCCGAATACCTGCCGGTGGCGCTGTCCAAGCGCGCCGGCGAAGACGCCCTGCGCGAGCGGATTCCCGGCCTCACCGGCCGCGGCGTGGGCTTCGTCGTCGTCTCCGGCGACATGATCGAAGGCACCATCACCGCGACCCTGCTCGAGCGCGCGAACCCGGGCGCGATCGCCACGCGGCGCGAAGAGGCCGGAAAGCTCTACAACGTCGGCGAATTCGCCGCCGAGGTCGCGCGTGCCGCGCTCGACCCCGTGCCCGCCGACAACACCCGTCTGGTCGGCGACACCGGCTCGTTCGCCGCGGAGTGAGTCATGCGCGCTGAGGACATCAAAACCCTCATCTCGGTCGGACGGCCCGAGATCGCACCGGACGGCTCGTTCGCCGTGTTCGCATGCTCGCGACCGGACGTGGCCGCCAACCGCGCCGTGGGTCAGCTGTGGCGTGTCGAGCTGCCGGCTGGCGCTCCGCGCCGGCTCACGAGAGGAATCTCGGACTCCGCGCCCCGGTTGTCGCCCGACGGCACCCGCCTCGCCTTCCTGCGGGGCGACGGCAAGGACAAGAGCCAGGTCTTCGTCGTGGACGCCGGGGGAGGGGAGCCGGTGCAGGCCACCGACGCCCCGCTCGGGGTCAGCGAATTCGCGTGGTCACCGGACGGCGCCGCGATCGGCTTCATCGCGCGCGTCGCCGAGCGCGGGCGGTACGGATCCGTCGAGGGCCTCGATGCCTCGGCCGAGGCACCGCGACGGATCACCGCGGTGCGC
>NZ_JBFUFC010000175.1:0-8304 GCF_056403635.1 Microbacterium sp. P2_F9
GCCCGCGAGCCGGCCGAGGCGGTGAGCGGCTGCGGCAGCCGGCGCGGCGCCCACGTGCGGGGGTCCGCCGGGAGCGGCACATCCTGAAGCGCGGCATCGGCGTGGGGCGCGGCATCCGCTGTCCACTCCTGCGTGCCGCTGCGACGGGCGCCGACGACGGACATGCGGCGCAGGAGCACGAGGCTCATCGCGCCCAGCATCGCGCCCACCCACATCAGCAGCTGAGTGCCAGTGGCCACGACAACCCAGATCCCCGCGGCGAAGAGCCCGAGCGACAACGCCGCGATCATGGCGATCACCATCCGCGCTCGCCGGCGTGCCCGCGCCTGGCGAGCCGCGGGAAGCGCACGTGCCGATGCGAGTTCGCGGCGGGCGGTCTCGAGTCCGGCCTGCTCGCGCTCGGTCTGCGTGCGACGAGCGAGCTCCGCTCGTTCGGCGAGCGCCCGACGTGCGATGCGCTGCTGCGCGTGCGCCGTGCGGGTGTTGAGCTCTAGCCGCACCTCGTGCGGCGTCTCGCTGGTCTCCGCCAGCACCCGCAGCGCCTGATTCAGGCGGACGGCGTTGCGCTCGGCGGCGTCGTACTGCCGGCGACTGTGCCAGGACGGGAGGAGATACACGAGCCAGAGGAGCACGGCGACGAGCATGATCACTCCACCGCCCAGCACCTGCCCGCCCATGGCCTCCACGGTAGGCGAGTCTGATGCCGACCCCCGGTTAATGCGCGCGTGTCGCCGGCATGCGTCCCTTGGCGATATATGAGGTTCAGGCGTGCAGGCGGTCAGCCGGCGGGATCGCCGCCGCATCCTGCGGCACCCGGCCCTGCAGCCAGCGCTGCAGCACGCCCTCGGGAACGTCCTCGCGGACCAGCGCGAAGGCATAGTGGTCGCGCCAGTCCCCGTTGATGTGGATGAACCGCCGCCGCAGCCCCTCGTAGCGGAATCCGAGCTTCTCGACGACGCGCAGACTGGCGACATTCTCCGGACGGATGCAGATCTCCATGCGGTGGATGCGCAGCTCGTTGAAGCAGATGTCGGTCGCCATCGCCACAGCGGCTGGTGTGATCCCGCGCCCGGCGAACCGCTCGCTCACCCAGTAGCCGATGGTTGCCGACGCGAGCGATCCGCGGGCGATGCCCCAGACGTTCAGCTGTCCGGCGATCTCGCCGTCGTATTCCATGACGAAGGGCACGCCGAGGCCGTCCCGATACTGCTGGAGCAGGCGCCGGATGCCGACGCGCATGTCGAAGGACACCGGACCGTCAGGACTCGTGGCCTCCCACGGGCGCAGCCAGGAGCGATTGGAGAGCAGCTCCTGCTGGATCACCCGCGCATCGCGCTGACGGACGAGTCGCACCGATACCGGGCCGTGCCGACGAGGGGTGGCCAGTTCCATGAATCCCCCTCCCGGACTCAGAGTGTCGCCGCGAACTCCTTGAACCAGGGTCGCAGCTCTGGGCCGAGATCCTCGCGGTCCGCAGCGAGCTGCACGATCGCTTTGATGTAGTCAACCCTATCGCCGGTGTCATAGCGGCGACCCCGGAAGATGACCCCGTACACGCCGGGCCCGTCCGGGTCGGCGGCAAGCTCCTGCAGGGCATCGGTGAGCTGGATCTCCCCGCCCTTGCCCGGTTCAGTGTGCTCGAGCACGTCGAACACCGCCGGGCTGAGCACATAGCGTCCGATGACGGCGAGGTTGGACGGGGCATCCGCAGCCTTCGGCTTCTCCACGAGACCGGTCACCCGCACGACGTCGGGTGAATCAGTCGCTTCGACGGCAGCCGCGCCGTAGAGGTGGATGTGGTCGGCGTCGACCTCCATCAGCGCGACGATCGACGCGCCCGTGCGCTCCTGCTCCGCGATCATCGTCGTCAGGAGCGGGTCGCGCTCGTCGATCAGGTCGTCACCGAGCAGGACGGCGAACGGCGAGTCGCCCACGTGCGCCCGCGCCCGCAGCACGGCGTGCCCGAGACCCTTGGGATCCCCCTGGCGGACGAAGTGGATGTCGGCCAGATCGGTCGATTCCTGGACCTTCGCGAGCTTGTCCCGATCGCCCTTCTTCAGGAGGGTGGACTCGAGCTCCGGCACCGAGTCGAAGTGGTTCGAGAGGTTGTTCTTGTTGCGACCGATGATGATCAGGATGTCGGTGATCCCGGCTCGGGTCGCCTCCTCCACCACGTACTGGATCGCCGGCTTGTCGACGACCGGCAGCATCTCCTTGGGCATCGCCTTGGTCGCCGGCAGGAAGCGCGTGCCGAGTCCGGCGGCGGGGATGACGGCTTTGATGGGTTTGTGGGGCATCCCCCGATCCTACGGCGCGGACGTCGGCACACCCGTGGCGACCTAGAATCGAGGCATGCCCGACGCCATCGCAGCCGCCAAGCGCGCCCTGCGTGCGGACCTGCGCGAACGCCGTCAGGCGCTCTCCGAGTCGGCACGGGATGCCGCGGCCGCCGGTGTGCGCGGTCAGCTCGACGCACTCGTCGAACGGTACGGCGTCCGGTCGATGTCCTGCTTCCTCTCGACCACGATCGAGCCGGGCACCCGGGAGTTCGTGGACGCGGCCGTGGCACGCGGCATCCGGGTCCTCCTGCCCATCACGCGCGCCGATGGCCTGCTCGACTGGTCGGTCGCGACGTCAGATGGCGACATCACCGAGGGGCTCCTCGGCATGCCCGAGCCGGTCGGCGAGCTGCTCGGCCCGATCGCCGTCAACGACGTCGATCTGCTCGTCATCCCGGCAGCCTCGGTGGATCGCACCGGGATGCGGCTCGGGTGGGGCCGCGGCTTCTTCGACAAGACCCTCGGATCCATGGAGCGCTGCCCGCCGGTCTACGCCGTCGTCTACGACTCGGAGGTCGTCGACCAGGTCCCGAGCGACATCCACGACCAGCGCGTCACCGGCGTTGTCACCCCGACCCAGACCATCGTCCTGTCGCCCCCGCGGCGCTGACCACGGAAAGCACATGCCCACCTACGCCTACGCATGCAAAGAGTGCGGCCATCGCTTCGATGCCGTCCAGTCCTTCGCCGACCCCACCCTGACCGAGTGCCCCGTGTGCGGCGGTGTTCTGCGCAAGGAGTACGGCTCGATCGGCGTCACCTTCAACGGCTCCGGCTTCTACCGGACCGACTCGCGTCCGAAGCCCGCCGGGGAGAGCTCGTCGAGCTCCAGTTCCAGTTCGAGCTCCCCCGCGACGTCGACCCCGAAGTCCGAGACGAAGTCCTCGCCCGCACCGGCGAGCAGCGCATGATCAAAGGCTTCAAGGAGTTCGTCCTCCGCGGAAACGTCATCGACCTCGCGGTCGCCGTCGTCATCGGCGCGGCCTTCACCGGGATCGTCACGGCGATCGTCAACGGCTTCATCAACCCGCTGATCGCCCTCGTCTTCCAGGCCGAGACCCTCAATGGCATCGTCGTGCCGGTGCCCAATCTCAGCGGCGGGACGACGGACTTTCCGATCGGCCTCATCTTCGCCGCCGTCATCAACTTCATCGCGGTCGCGATCGTGGTCTACTTCGTGTTCGTCTACCCGATGAACCGGCTCAAGGAGCGCGCCGCCGCCAAGCAGGGCATCGCGGAAGAGGCCGAAGCCCTTCCGAGCGAGGCCGAGCTGCTCATCCAGATCCGCGATCTGCTCGAGAAGCAGACTCCGTCGCGTCCCTAGCGTCACCAGTGCGGCGGGACGTCTCGCCGCATGCGCTCATCGTTGGGACCGGATGCCGCGGCCCCTGGTGTCTCGGCGACCTCCGCGTCGTCGGCCTCGACGTCGGCCGGAACCGGCTCAGGGCTCGTGCCGGGCGCGGGCGTCAGGCGCGCGCGGCGGGAGCCGGGGACCCGCTCGATCCGCTGGCGCTTATTCGATGACATCGATCGGCTGGGTGTCGGTGTCGGATCTCGCCGACTCCGCCGCGACGCCCAGCATCGCGCCGATCCGCGCCGCGACACCCGCGGGATCGCTGTAGAGGTCGAAGGCGTGCACCCGCACATAGTGCCAGCCGAGTCTGCGCAGGATCTGGGGCCGCAGACGCAGTGACTCCCGCAGCGACTCGCCCACCGTCTCGGGGTCGCTCTCGACCACGACGGCCTTCCCGTCGTGCTGCGCGACGAGCGGCAGCAGGCCGCGGTAGTGCACATCGACGGAGAGGCCGAGGCTGCGCAGCTCCCGGGCGAGCGACCGGGTCAGCGGGTCGGCGAGATCTTCGAGGCGGGCCTCGCGCGAGCGTGCGGCGAGTCCGCCGAGGATCGACATCAGCGTCGCCGCACCGTACTCGAGCCGTCCGTCATCGAAGGCCGACGGGCGGATCGACGACACGATCACCATGGATCGCCGTGCGCGGGTCATCCCGACCGTCAGCAGCCGATCCCCGTCCGGCGTCGACAGATCGCCGAAGTCGCTGAGCACCCGGCCATGCTTGGTGAGCCCGAATCCGAGTGAGAACACGACCCGGTCGCGGCTCTCCGCGACGGACTCCTCGAGGGTCAGCACCGCGAAGGGCTCGGCCGTGTCGCGGGAGACGAAGTCGGCGACATCCGATCGCCCGGCGAAGGCCGTCTCTACGGCGGCGCGGATGCGCTCGGCGTGCTTRGCGCTGGCGGTGACGACCATCAGCGTCTCCGACCCGCGGTTCACAGCGTGCTCGACGACGAGCGTAACGACACGCGCGACCTCGGCATCCGGACTCTCCACCGCACCCGTGATCGCATCCGGCGTGCCCGAACCGCCCTCGACATAGTCGACGCTGAGGCTGCCGCGGCCGAGATAGGAGCCTGCCCACGGCAGCGACTTGAGCTCGCCGCCGTAGAACGCGTCGTTGACGAGCCTTGCGAGATCCTCGCCTCCCGCCCGGTAGCTGCGGGTGAGGGTCTCGACGGGAAGGAGTTCGGCGAGCCGTTCGAAGACGCTCGTCTGATCGAACGGCTCGAAGGAGTCGTCCGGTGGCCGGGGAACACCCGCCGCGACGCGGAACGGGGTGGGCTTCTGGGTCACCGGGTCGCCGAAGACCACGACCTGGCGCGCGCGACGCAGGGCCGGCGCGGCCTCCGCCACGCACAGCGCGGCGGCATCGGCGATCACGACGACGTCGAACTCGCGACTGTCCGGCAGCTTGGGCACGTCGTACGGCGACGCGAGCCAGACCGGCGCGAGCGTCCGCAGCAGGGTGGGCGCCAACGCCATGAGCCGCGCGGCGTCCGCTCTCCCGTCGCGCAGCGCGCCCTTGAGGGCCGCAGCCTCGGCCGCGTGGTCGACGATCCCGATCCGCCACTGCGTGGACAGCTGGGCGGCGAGCAGCGGACCGGATGCCGCGGCATGCGCTTCGTCAACGAGCCGGAAGTCGCGCTCCAGCCGGTCGACGACCGCGGTGTTGGCTCCGAGCAGGGCTCGGTCGGTGCCGAGCAGGTGCTCCAGGGCCGATTGCCACCAGGCGAATTCGAGTTCTTCGCCGACCGAATCCTCGGGCACGTGCCGCACGGACAGGTCGGTGAGCAGGCCGTCAAGACCGAGCGCGGCGAGATCGCTGCGGAGCGCTGCCCGCTCCATCAGATTGTCGAAGACGTCGGAGTCCGCCGCGAGGCCCGCGATGGTCCGGACGAGATCCGCCACCGGGAGTCCCGCCAGGCGGTCGGCGCCGGATCGGCCGAGCATCGCGTCGACCTCGGCGAGGTCGGCGTCGACGCGCTGCCAGGCGACGTGCACATCCGCGAGCCCGATGGGCACCTCGGGGGTGACCCCCGCGTCCACGTGCTGCTGCCACTGGGCACGCTGCTCCTGGATGCGCACCAGCGCCTCGTGCACATCGGGGATGTGCACCCCGGGCCGGATGTACTCGCGCATGAGGCGCTTCAGATGCCGGCGCTGCGCGCCGGTCATGTTGGGGGCGTCGCGCCGAGGGGCGTGCGCCTGGATCAGCTCGCCCAGCGGCCGCTCGAAGACCGTGGGGCTGAAGTGATCGAGCGAGTCCCGGATGCCGAGCAGCAGCCGCAGGTAGATCCCGAGTTCTGCGATCGTGCGGAAGGGACGCATGCGGGTCTGTGCGACGAGCTCGTAGCCGCGCTCGAGCAGGGACGGCACGCCGTGCCGGTGCAGCGTGCCGGTGAGTCCGTGTGCCGCACGTGCCTGCTCGGTGGTGTGGAAGGTCACCCCGTACCAGGGGGAATCCCCTGGCCCGACCTTGAACTCGCCGAGCCGGGCCGCCGCAGCGAGCTTGCCCGCGGCATCCGTCCGACGCTTCGAAAGCCGCTCGAGGGTCGCCAGATCGAATCGCACCGCCGTCTCGGGCACCGACTCTGCGCTGGTGAGCGTCGCGAGAGCGCGCAGGATGTCGAGCATCGAGACGCCGAGCGCGGGGTTTCGTTCGGTGATGGCGGCGCGGTAGTCGCGCAGCACGCCGCGCAGCCGGACCAGGGCATCATCGATGTCGGAGACCTTCGGCTGCTCGGCCTTCTCATTGCGCCCGATCGCGCGGATGAGGTCGCGCTGCGGGTCGCGCGGCGAGACCGGAAGGCCGCTGAGTCCCACCCCGGCGAGGCGGTGCCGGATCCCTTCGAGCGTCGAGCGGCGAGCGCTGACGACGAGCACGCTCTTGCCGGCCCAGACGAGCGAGCCGATCGCGTTGATGATGGTCTGCGTGCCGCCGGTGCCCGGGAGCGTGTGGACGGCGAGCGAGTGCCCTGCGGCGATCCGGGCGAGCACCGCCTCCTGCTCGGCATCGGCGTCGAGCAGCAGGGTGTCGGCGGCCGGCGCACGATCGTCGGGACTCGTGGTGGGCGGGACCGTGCGCATGAGGGTGAGCGCCTCCCGGTCGTCGGGGTGCCCGGCGAGCGCGTTGAGGATGGGGTGGTCGAGGTTGGCGGCATCCCGCACCATCGACGCGCCCACGTCGGCGAAGCTCGAGACGACGAGGCGCGGCTTCACCGTGAAGGAGTCGATCGCGCCGGTCAGCGTGCGCAGGCGGTCGATGACGGGCTGCGGCTTGAACACTCCGGCGTCGTACGCCAGGGCGGCGAGCGCCGCCGCATCCACCTCGATGCCGAAGTGCGTGCGCAATGCCCGCACCAGTTCGGGGTTCACCGAGAACGCACCGTGCAGCTTCACCTCGAAGTCGGCGTGGTGGCGGCGGATCGCGAGAGGACGAAGCAGGACGGGGGCGGTGCACTCCAGCCCGCCGATCCGCCACGACGCCAGGCCCACGGCGAGGTGGATCGTGTCGAGGCCGCGGGCGGTGCGGAGTTCTACGTTCTTGGCCGTGAGGCGCTCGGCGGCGATCCGCGCGGTGCGGAGGGCCACCTCGTCGCGGAACAGGCTCGACAGCAGCGTGGACCGGCCTGTGATGAACTTCGGCAGACTGCTCGGGTGCGCCTTGGTGATGTCGATGCCGGCATCGGCGGCGTCCGTGAAGTGCAGCAGGGTCGATGGGCCACCGAGCTCGGCGCCTTCGCGGCGGAGCCGGTCGCGCTCCGGGGCCGCGATGTGCGCGACGACGACATCCGGCTCGGACAACCCGAGATCACCAGGACTCACGGATGCCGCGGGCATGGAGTCTTCTTCGCCGACCACGGCGCTTCCTTCGGCTCGCCACACGATAGCCAGACTATGCGCGAGGTGGGGTGGGCCCCTGGAGCCGGAGCCGAGTTTCGCCGGATTGAGGACACGCCGATTGATCAGCGCTTCCTCCACAGGGCACTCGGCGCGCGCCGAGTGCACCGAGGCGGAAGCGGCCGGGGTGCCGCGCTGCGGGTGCCGCCAGGATGGAGCCATGATCGAAACCTCCTTCCGCGTGCACCCCTCCCCCGTCGGTGATGTGCTGATCGTCGCCGGCCCGGGCGGGATCGTGGCCCTTCATCCGATCGATGGGCCGGTCGACGTCGCAGTCGGCCGCGTCGCCGCCGCCCYGCACAGCGCCCCCGAGCCGGACGATTCGGCCGGCGGCGACATCGATCGGCAGCTCGACGAGTACTTCGAGGGCGTCCGCCGTGACTTCGACGTCACCCTCGACTGGCGGCTCGTGAACGGCTTCCACCGTGCCGCGCTCGAGGCCATCCGCGACATCCCCTATGGCGAGACCGCGGGCTACGGCGAGATCGCCATCGCAGCGGGCAGCCCACGAGCGGCTCGGGCCGTCGGCACCGCCTGTGCGACCACGCCGTTCTCGCTCGTCGTCCCGGTCCATCGGGTCATCCGTGCCGACGGCTCGCTCGGCGAGTACGGCGGGCGGCCCGAGGTCAAGCGATTCCTGCTCGACCTCGAGCGCGCCGCGGACGAGTAGGCCGTCCGCGCGCAGCGGCCCCGATCGGCTCCCCCAGGGTC
>NZ_JBFUFC010000176.1:0-8262 GCF_056403635.1 Microbacterium sp. P2_F9
GTCGGTGGTCGACCGGCGCCCCCTCCGTCAGCTCACGGCGTTGGCGCGGATCACCTCGAGGCGGGCGCGGTACTCGACCTCGTCGATGTCGCCCTTCGCGAAGCGCTCGGCGAGGGTGACCTCCGCCTGGCGGGCCGCGTTGAGGCGTCCGTGCGGGCCGTAGCCGTTCTCCGCAGCGTTGCGGCGCCAGCGCCGGCCGAACACGATGAACAGCACCACGAACACGGTGATCCAGAACAGCGGGATCAGCAGGAACCAGGGGCCCCATACCCAGGGGCCGGCGAAGTGGGTGGCCACCATTGCGGTGGCGAGTGCTGCGGACATGGTCATCCTCTCGTCAGGATCAGCGACAGCCGTCGCCGATCGGATGCCTCGAGTCAACGCCGGAGCCGGCTCCGGCGAATCTGCCCGGGGGACGCACTCGGGCTGCTCCCGGGGGAGTAGCGGCGGTGCGGCTACTGCTGCCAGCCGGGTGTGGCGAGACCGGACTCGTAAGCGAGCACGACCAGCTGCACTCGATCCCGGGCGTGCAGCTTCTGCATGATGCGCGAGACGTGCGTCTTCGCGGTGAGGGGGGACAGGAACAGCGCTCCGGCGATCTCGTCGTTCGTGAGGCCCTGGGCGACGAGCCGCAGCACCTCGACCTCGCGGTCGGTGAGACCGGCGAGTTCGCTCGGGGCGACGGCATCCTTCATTCCCACCGCGGCACGCTCCAGCAGCCGCCGCGTGATGCCCGGCGAGAGCAGCGCATCGCCCGCGGCGACGACCCGCACCGCGCGGATGAGATCGACCGGCTCGGTGTCCTTCACGAGAAACCCGCTCGCGCCGGCGCGGATCGCGCGCGCCACGTACTCGTCGAGCTCGAACGTCGTGACGATCACGACCTTGACGGAGTGCAGTGCCGGGTCGGCGGCGATCTGCTCCGTCGTCCAGAGCCCGTCGC
This sequence comes from Microbacterium sp. P2_F9, assembly GCF_056403635.1. NCBI lineage: Bacteria > Bacillati > Actinomycetota > Actinomycetes > Micrococcales > Microbacteriaceae > Microbacterium > Microbacterium sp. P2_F9. Next base: position 944 of record NZ_JBFUFC010000176.1, read on the forward strand.
CGTCGGGCATGCGGATGTCGAGAAGGGCCACGTCGACGGGTGTCGCGCGGATGGCGCGCAGCAGGGCCTCGCCACCGGACGCCTCGGCCACGACCTGGATGTCGGGCTCCGAGTCGAGCAGGGCACGGAAGCCCGCGCGCACGAGCTGGTGATCATCGGCGAGCGCGACCCGGATCATGCCGTGGCCTTCCAGGGCAGTCGCGCAATGACCTCGGTGCCGCCGCTCGCGGCCGGCGCGACCGTGAGGGCGCCATCCACCAGCTCGGCGCGCTCTCGCATCCCGCGGAGGCCACCGCGCTCGATCGAATCCGCGGCGATGCCGCTGCCGTCGTCGAGCACGGTCACGACGAGGTGATCGGCATCCCGATCCAGGACGATCGTGGCGCGGGATGCCGCGGAGTGGCGCACCACGTTGGTGAGCGCCTCCTGCACGATGCGATAGGCGGTCGCCTGCGTCGCGCTCGGCGGCTGGTCGCCGGCGAGGCGATCGTCGAGCTCGATCTCGAGTCCGAGCCCGCTGCGCTGGACGGCCAGGGCGGGAAGCTGCGCGAGCTGCGGCTGCGGGGTCAGCGGGGCGGTGGAGGTCGCGGGCTCATCGCCGCGGAGGAACGACAGCACGCCGCGGACCTCGTCGAGGCCGGTGGCGCTGAGTGCTCGGATGTTCGCGAGGGCCTCGCGGGCGCGCTCCGGCTCCTTGTCGAACAGGTGCAGGCCGACGCCGGACTGCACCGCGATCTGGCTGAGCGAGTGGGCGAGGACGTCGTGAAGCTCCCGGGCGATGCGGGTGCGCTCCTGCTGCTCGCTCGCGGTGCGCCGCTCCGCGAGCTGAGCCCGCCGCGCCCGGCCGTGCTCCAGCCGCGCGCGGATGCCCTCCCCGATGCCGACGCAGATCGCGAGGGCCAGGGTGGTGATGGCGACGCGGAACGGATGCCAACTCATCCCCATCAGGCCGCTCGCGACGACCGCGGTGAGCCATGCGAGCCCGACCGAGAGGAGCGCCCAGAATCGCGCGCCGCGGACGATGCCGCCGACGATCGCGAACGCGAGGGCGATGAACGCCGGCCCCGCGTCCGGCGGGACGAACAGGTCGAGCGTCGTGAGCGCGGCAACGACGGCCACGGTCGGACCGGGCCAGCGCCGGGCGGCGAGGAGGGCGAGAGCGGATGCCGCGGCCAGTGCCACACTCAGGCCCGCCCAAGGCGGGGGGACGTCCTGCCAGAGCGAGACCGCGATCGTCGCAGGGACCTGGATGACGAAGGCGACGACCACCGGCACGAACAGCGTCACCGCGGGCGGCGGACCGAACCGGGGCCCGGACGCATCCCAGGTGTCGCGCGGCATGCGGTCGATCGTACGCCGCACGGCAGCGGGAGTCGTCCGATCCGGGGACGGCAGGCATGTACTCCCGGGGGAGTACGCCGGGTTGGCGTGCGGGTCAGACGGTGTCGAGGATGTCGACGATCCGGGTCATCGCCGCACCCAGCGCCCAGCGCTCGGCGAGGGATGCGGCATCCTTCTTCGCGGACTCATCGAGCGGACGCAGCAGGGTGTCGGGGACCGTCAGGTCGAGGTCGCGCACGACGGCGACGACCTTCGGGGCGACGGCGAGATAGGGGAGCCCCGCCTGGAGCTTGGCGCGGATGCCGGAGGACATACCCTCGCCGGCCTCAGCCGCGGCGAGGATGCCCGCGAGGTCGCCGTGCGTGGCCAAGAGTCCCGCTGCGGTCTTCTCGCCGATGCCCTCGACACCGGGWAGGCCGTCCGACGAGTCGCCGCGGAGAGTGGCGAAGTCGGCGTACTGGCTCGGGAGCACCCCGTACTTCGACACCACGACGGCGTCGGTCACGATCTCGAGGTTGCTCRTGCCGCGAGCGGTGTAGATCACCCGGACGTCACGGGAGTCGTCGACCAGCTGGAAGAGGTCGCGATCACCGGTGATGATGTCGACGGGGAGCGTCGCGCGCGTCGCGAGCGTGCCGATCACGTCGTCGGCCTCGTGCTCGGCGGCGCCGACGATCGGGATGCCGAGGGTGTCGAGCGCCTCGCGGATCACCGGCACCTGCACCTCGAGGGGGTCGGGCACGACCTCGATGTCGGGGCCGACCTCGACGACCTCGGCGACCCGGTGCGTCTTGTAGGTCGGGATCAGCTCGACTCGCCATTGCGGGCGCCAGTCGTCGTCCCAGCAGGCGACGAGGTGCGTCGGGCGATACAGCGTCACGAGCTTCGTGATGATGTCGAGGAACCCGCGGACCGCGTTCACCGGCGTGCCGTCCGGCGCGCGCACCGTGTCGGGCACGCCGTAGAAGGCGCGGAAGTAGAGGGATGCCGAATCGAGGAGCATGAGGCGGTCGGTCACGGGATCATCCTGGCACGGGCGACTGACGCGTCGGAGGTGACGGATGCCGCGGCATCCGTCCCTCGACCGAACTCAGGGGGCGTCGGAGCGGCGTCCGAGCAGCTCGTAGAAGCGCCAGAAGCCGAAGTCCTCGATCGGCAGGATAGTGAGCTCTGCGAACCCGGCGGCCCGGGCGTAGGAACGCAGCGTGTCGGGGCGCATCACCGTACCGGTGGCGACGCTCGGCTGATGCGACATCCCATCCGGGAGGCATACGAAGAGGCTGAAGGCGTACATCACGGCGTCGAACTCCGCCCCGGGCACCGCGAAGCGATCCCCGACCGCCTCGTCCATGATGATCACGAGGCCATCCGGCGACACCGCACGGCGCATCGCGCGCAGGACGTCGACGGGCTGTGGCATGTCGTGGATGCACTCGAACGCGAAGGCCGCGTCGAAGGGTCCCTCCTTCTCGAGGGTGTCCCCGCCGGCCAGATGGAACTGCACGCGATCGGCGACCCCCGCGGCCTCAGCATTGGCGCGGGCGAGCTGCACCGACGGCTCGTCGACATCGAAGCCCTCGACGCGGAGGTTCGGGTAGCCCTGGGCGAGCGCGATCGAAGACCAGCCGGCGCCCATCCCGACATCGGCGATGCGCGCGTCCGGGGTGCTCAAGACGCGGTGCAGATGGTCGACCTCGGGGAACACGCGGGCGAGCTGGTCGAACCACGGCCGGTTCATGTCGGCCTGGCCGGCGCGCGCGTCGTCGCCCAGCTGCTGCCAGCTCACTCCGCCTCCGCTGCGGTAGGCCTCCAGCAGGGCGGGCAGCTGCGGCCCGACGGCCCCGAACATGCGGGCGAGCGGCGCGATGTACGCGAGGCTCCGCTCGTCGGTGAGGGCCTCGGCCGCGGCATCCGTGATCTCGAAACGGCGCCTCTCGGCGTCGTCGGAGCCGTCGGCGAGCAGAAGCCCGGACACGGCCTGCTGCTCGAGCCACTCGCGGGCATACCGTGCGTTCGTACCCGTGCGCGCGGCCAGGTCGCCCGCGGTGGCGGGACCGTCCGCGGCGAGGCTGCGATACCAGCCGAGCCGGTCACCGAGGTAGATAGCCATCGTCTCGGCCGCCCCGACGGCGGACTGCAGCACCCGCAGGGCCAGGTCGTCCGCCGTCTGYAGGGTCTCCACCGCGCGGGAGTCGTTTTCGCCGTCGGTCGTGGACATCATCGTTCCCTTCGGGCAGGTAGTCGGAGGATACGCCCGGCTTCGGGTGCCCGTCAGGGGCCTCGCGGCCCCGCCCCGCGGTCAGCAGCCGGGACCGCGGGGATCTTCGGCGCAGGTCTTGTCGACGAGGGCCGTGCGGACCTCCACGACGCGGACGTCGTACCCCGCGGTCGTCGCGCTGACATGGCCGTCGACCGGACGGAAGCCCGTGCCGAAGTCGACCGAGGCGGCGTAGCGCACCGTGACGGCGACCGGATAACTGCCGCGCGAGCGATACACGTGGCTGGTGGCGGTCGGGGTGAACTGCGCCTGGCGGAGATCGGGCCAGGTGGCGCCCCCGGTCGTGGTGCGCGCGCTTCCTCCGTCGCCGTAGTCGAACGTGTAGTCCGTCGGCACGAACCGCACGACGACGTCCCAGCCGAGCACGACGCCGGGAATGCGCTGTTCGGATGCCGCGGCCACGATGTTCGCCGGCATTCCGGCGACGCCGAAGCCGAGCGGTTCGCCGGTGAGGGAGGGGACCGCGGGGCGGAACGAGGCGAGGTCGGCGAGGGTGACGTCGGKGATCGACAGGACGCTGTACAGCGGGCGGCAGAACTCGGTCAGGCAGGTCGGGTCATACGCGGGCTGGACCGGGGGAGCCTGGTCGGCGTTGCTGTCATCGCGGTTGCGGTCGGGGGTCGTGGATCCTGGGCGGTCTTCGGTCGCGCCGATATCGACTTGGGAGCCGGTGTTTCTACCTTGCAGTCCGCGCCCCACATGCCAGAGAGTCCACATCTGTCCGCAGGTGCCGGACCGGCCATCGCGAGGACAACGACGATTCCGACGGCTGCCAGCCCACTTACGGCATGCATGGCGGCGTGAGGTCGAAGCCGACGATTTCCGCGATTCGGTAGCCCGTGGGTGAGCCATCGGCTGGCACTGCCGTCACTTTGGTGGATTGAACATCTGGTCGAGCAGCGGCGACTTGTGACTCGCCACTCGCGTCTTGCAGAACCACTCTCGACACGTCGACGCAGGATCCGAGATTCACCTCGTCGAAGTCGGCGCTGGATGTCAAGTGATCGAGGCGGGCAATCCGTGTCTCACCCTGCACCACCCAGCCTTCGGCGTGCCACTCCGAGAGCGTCTTGCGCTCATCGGCGTTGAAGTCGCCGGTGGTCCAGGCGTAGACCTCTTCGAACGTCTCCGGATCGCTCAGATCGACCTGGTTCAGCGCATCGACGTAGGCGCGGTAGGTCGCCTCGGCCGCGGCGAACGCCTCTTCCTCAGAGGAGAAGAGCGGAGTGGGTTCGGGATCCGGCTGGGCGAAGCATCCGGTGGCCGTCGTGATGACGCACGCCAGCACCGCGGCGGCGGCCAGCACACGAGCTTTCACGCGGCCAGGCTACCTACGGGTCGCAGGCGCTGCGGCGAGTTATCCACACCCGTCAGGGCGCGGCATCCGGTTCCGTGAGGGTCTCGTGGATGCGGCGGAGGTCTTCCAGGAGCGACCCGATCAGGATCCAGTGGGTGGAAGGGGGCCGCGCGATCTGCAGCTGCGCGGTGAGGGCGGGCGGCTCGTCGATCGGCAGGACGTCGTCCTCGTCGTCGATGAGATCCGCGCGGGTGACCCCAGGCGAAGCGGGCGATTCGGTCGTGCGCACGCGCAGCCGCACGTCGTGCGACGCGCGGTGAAGCTGCTCGGCGATCGCCCGTACGGCGGGGTCGTCGACGATGTCGACCTCATAGCGCTCGCTGTAGCCGCGGGTCATGCCGATCATCTGGGTGACGATCGGCCGGAACCGCTCCACGGCGGCCTCGAGTGCGACCAGCTCGGCGCGGTGCCGGCGGCTGCGCGGATTCAGCATCAGGGAGTCGGCGCCCGCGGCGAGGGCCCGGTCCGCCTCCTCGAGCGCCGGGCGCACCGCGCGGGCGTCGAGCAGCAGCTGTGCGAGCTCGGACGGGGTGCGGGGATGCTCCAGCGCGTCGGCGAGACGTTCGAGGGCGCTCGCGAGACCCTCGCCCAGCGCTTCGACGGCACGGTGCGCGGGTGTGACCGCCACAGGGGGAACGAGCGCGACGTTGACGACGACGCCGATCGCGGCACCGATCAGGGTCTCCAGAATGCGGTCGAACGCATACTGCGGCGTCGCCGAGCTCAGCGCCAGCACGAGCAAGGCGCTGATCGCGACCTGGTTCGCGGTGCCCGCGGTCATGCGCAGCGCCCAGCCGATCAGCAGGGCGACGGTGACGGTGAGGATGACGACCCACGTGGCATCGCCGAGCCAGATGCCGAACACCGAGGCGACGACGACTCCGGCGATCACGCCGATGCTGCGCTCGATCGCCTTCGCGAACGACTGGTTGACGCTCGGCTGCACCACCAGGAGCGCGGCGATCGCGGCGAACACCGGCGGTCCGGGGGTCATGAGGTCGGCGACGATCCAGGCCGCCGCGGTCGCGACGGCGGACTTCGCGACGTGCAGCAGTGGAGCGCGCTGCGGCGCTCGGACGATGGCGGACATGCGCATGGTCCCACGCTAGGGCGCGCGGGTCGCGCCTGCGCGGACGACGGCCGTCCGCCGGCGCGGCCATAGGCTCGACCTCGCCATGACCGCTTCGTTCGCCACCGTCCGAGATGGCGACCCGTGCCCGTGCGGCAGCGGCGTTCGCTTCGACGGATGCTGCGCCCCGGCGCTGCGCGGCACTCCGGCGCCGACCGCCGAGGCGCTGATGCGCTCGCGGTACACCGCCTTCGTCGTGGGCGATGCCGCCTACCTCTCGGCGACCTGGCACCCCGGAACCCGACCCGAGACGCTCGATCTGGAGCCGGATCTGCGCTGGACCGGCCTGGAGGTGATCGACTGCGAGTCGGGGCTCGCCGGCGACAAGCGGGGGACTGTCGAGTTCCGCGCGCACTGGCGGCAGGCGCGCGAGAGCGGGGTGCTGCACGAGCGCAGCCGCTTCGTGTTCCAGAGCGCGCGGTGGTGGTATCTGGACGGCGTCGTCGGGTGACAGCTCCCGCGCTCGCCGGTTCGGCCGAGCGGGGCCTCACGAACGAGGCAGCCGCCTGGACAGGCAGGGCCCCCGCGGCGATACGCTGACGAGCAAAGTGAGGAAGGGGCATCCGTGAGCCTTCGTGAGCAGCTCTCCCGGCGCAAGCCGATCGTGCCACCCACGCCCCATCCCGGTGGGCTCGAACGTCGGATCGGCACCTTCCAGCTCTCGATGATCGGCGTGGGCGCCACCGTCGGCACCGGCATCTTCTTCGTGATGCACGAAGCGGTGCCGCTCGCCGGACCCGCCGTCATCATCTCGTTCATCCTGGCCGGCCTMGCGGCGGGGCTGTCCGCGCTCTGCTACGCCGAGATGGCTTCGGCGGTGCCGGTCTCGGGATCGTCCTACTCCTACGCGTACGCCACGCTCGGCGAGGGCGTCGCGATGCTTGTCGCGGCCTGTCTGGTGCTCGAATACGGGGTGTCCACGGCAGCGGTCGCTTCCGGGTGGAGCGGCTACCTCAACCTCCTCCTCGAGGACCTGTTCGGCTGGCGCATCCCGCCCGAGCTCAGCGCGGCACCGGCTGAGGGGGGAATCATCAACCTGCCCGCGATCGTGCTCGTCGGCATGTGCATGCTGCTGCTCCTCCGCGGCACGCGCGAATCCACCACGGTGAACGCGATCATGGTGCTGATCAAGCTCAGCGTGCTGGTCATGTTCGTCCTGGTCGCGCTGACCGCGTTCAATGCCGATCACTTCGCCGACTTCGCCCCGATGGGGG